>CAZKJU010000102.1:0-7293 GCA_964553185.1 uncultured Sulfuricurvum sp. | reverse complement strand
ACTCGGTATTTCACGCAAAAGTTTATGGGAAAAGAGAAAGAAATATGGCATCGTCAAGAAAAAATAGAGCCCTCTATATAGACCAAGAGGCCGTATCTGCCCTTGCCCTTCTCAAATCAGGAATGCTCAGTCCGGTAACGGCGCTCATGAATGAAAAACAGAGCAAAGAGGTTCTCAGCAGCGGAATGTTTATGGGAAAAACTTTCCCTTTTCCCCTCATCCTCTCTCCCAGCGGTAAAGTCAATGAAACCATTCTCACTACGGCACATCAGGGGGAAATTCTTGATCTCATCTGTGATAATGAAATCATAGGGGAACTTTGTGTCGATGAAGTCTATCCTATTGATCCGCGTGAACGACTGCGCCAAATCTACGGTACCGAAGATCTCTCCCATCCTGGAGTCAGTGCAACCCATAAACGCCTCGGTAAATACGCTATTTGCGGAGATTATTCTATCGATCTTTCCTCAGTTCAATCGATTCAGTCGATGATTAAAGAGGCAAAGGAGCAAATCGGGGCACAACATGCTACAGCTCTTTTTATGGCGGCCAATCCACTCCACCGTGCCCATGAACGCCTCATCCGCCAGAGCTTGGAACGTACTGATCTGATCGTTATTTTCCTCCTCAAACCTTATAATAACGCCGATTTAAAATACGAACTTCGATACCAAACGTTAGAGTATTTTGTCGAAAACTATCTTCCTCGAAACCGTGTTGTCATCGTCCCATTGGAGAGCAGTTATATTTTCGCAGGAAGCAATGAAGTGATCCTAGATGCTATCGTGGCTAAAAATTATGGATGTAATCGATTGATGATCGGACAAAATCACGCCGGAATCGGGATGTATTACGATCACAATGCCAATAAATCGATTTTAGATCGCCTGATCGGGATCGATATCGAAGTAGGCATTTCCAGCGAATACGTCTACTGTAACCAGTGTAAAACCCTCGTAAGCGTCCAGACCTGTCCACATGGGCACCATCATCATATATCCTATCATGCTGAATCGATTTTAGAGCTGATGCAACAAGGTCTTCTCCCTCCGGCAGTTTTGGTGCGCAAAGAGATCTCTGCTATGATCGTTGCATCCCTCTATCCAAACCGCTTTAAAAATCTGGCAAAACTCTACTATGATATTATGCCCGTCAACGGTTTGCTCGAAGAACACAGTGAAAAAGATTTTTACGTCGAACTCATGCGTCTCTATCAGACCACGTCTTTAACTTAAGGAAAAAAATGAATTGGTTTTTTCTCACCGTCGGATACAGCGGTCTTTCTCCGAAAGCACCGGGGACCATGGGAACCCTTGCATCCCTCCCATTAGGGATGGCTATTCTCTTGTATTTAGGACCGCAAACTCTTTTTTTAGCAGCATTGTTGATAACACTCATTGCAATTAAAAGCATAAACGAATACGAAGCACAATCGGGAAATCATGATGATCAGCGGATTGTTATCGATGAGCTCGTAGGCTTGTGGTTTGCCCTCTCTATCGCTCCTGGAATCGGATTTGATAGTGCGACACTCATGCAATGGAATAACGGTATCGCCCTTCAAATACTCCTCAGTTTCATCTTTTTTCGCCTCTATGACATTAAAAAGCCCTCTATTATCGGTCGCATCGATCGTGAAGCTAAAGGGGGATTAGGGGTGATGGGTGATGACATCATCGCTGGTTTTGCCGCAGGTATAACGGCGGCTATCGTTTGGCAGATTATATTGAAATCAGGGTTGATTTAACTCACAACTCGATTTCGTCCACCCTCTTTTGCGAGATAGAGCTTCTCATCTACTCGGCGTAACAATTGATCCGAATTTTCACCTTCATTCCATCGTACTACCCCAATGGAACAGGTGATATTTTCGTCAAGATTAAAATTATACTCACCAATCTTTATACGTAATGTTTCTGCTAATTTGACTGCCGATGAGAGTTCGCTATCGGGGAGTAAAACAACAAATTCCTCCCCTCCCCATCGTGCTACAACATCGCTTTTACGTACATTTTCACTTAATATTTTTGCCAGCATTTTGAGAACTTCATCCCCCATTAAATGGCCATACCGGTCATTTACATCTTTGAAATAGTCAATGTCAATCAACATAATAGATAATGTACGGCCATAACGCTGAGACAGAGAAATAGAATATTCTAGAACTTTATCAAATTGGAATCGGTTTGCAACGTGAGTTAAAACATCTTGAGTTGCTAATTCATTGAGTTTTGTAATATCCGAGAAAATAACTACGTGGCGTATTTTGTCCTCATACTCCATCTTTTTGGAATGTACCGTAAAAATTGATGTTTTTTCATTGACAGTCATTTTGACTTTGTGTTCTACAGTATTGTACTGAATTAAATAATCATTCCAACGCATCCCTTCCATCTCAGGCAAGAGATACTCATGTGATTCTCCTGATTCAAAAAAATCACAAATACAAGTGTGTTCGATACGGAACGCATCAATGCTCTTGTATCCAAAATAGTCATAAAAAGATTGATTGGCATAAATAATCCCCTCTTCACCAGTTACGACAACAATATTTTTTTGTGAGTTTAAAATAGTTTCAATATAGCGTTCTTGTAAATTCAATTTACCGATCAATGTACCAAATGCATACTCAAATAATCCCCAAAAAATTCCCATTAAAATGACTGTGAGGAGAACACTTGCAAAAATTGTCTCAAAGATATTTTGATAACCGCCCGTTACATCATTAATTGAAAGAATGACCCCGACGCTGGCACCTTCTGCATTGTGCAAATAGAGAGGATTAATTTCATAATCACTGCCATCAATACGAATATTTTTAGACTCCATAGTGGGGTTTTGATTAATAAATGCATTCAAATAGCGTTTTTGTTCATCAGTAATATTGCTGTAATAATACGCCCCTATTCCCTCTTGGTATTGAACGTTATCAGCGGCCCCTAAAGCATCTTTATGAATCAACAAAATATTGTCTGATCCCGTCATTTGTTTAATTTTATCAACAAAATAAGAGGTATCGATTCCAAATTCCAAAGCACCGACATAGGTATCGTTATCAAATACTGGCATCACCACCCGATAAGCCATTCCAGCTACCCCACCCTCAAATCCGGTAAGCATTTTATGGCTTTCATGAACATTGCGCATCATAGGTCTGCGAGCAGCAATATTATCTCCAAACTGTTCTTTGAGGTGCATCCGCACTATAGAGGTTCCATCGGAAGCATGAAATTGCATAATAGTTAATGATGGGTTCTCTTCTGTCAATGTTTTATAGCGGGGGAGAGTTAATCGATAGAGGGCTTCAGTATCATGCTTTTTAATCGCTTCGAGAACCCCCTCGGAGCGTATATTGGCATATGCGCGAAAAACATAAAAATGTTCAGTGTCTCGCACCATCGAATCAAATGCCATTTTGACACTTTCAGAGGAACGTTGCGTTCGCTCTTGGGCATAATGACTCTCATTGGATATATGAAAAAAGGTAAAGGCAGAAGATACCGCAATAACAACCAGAGCTATGATAATTTGTGCACGAAGTTTAAAGTTCACCTTAGCCCTTTATATTGAGGTAGATCTAAATCATCATCGGTTCATCCGTCGGTTCAATCTCTTCGAAATCTTCTACAATCTGATCAAGCATTTTCTGTGTTTTCTTTATTTTAGCGATATTCTCATCAAAGAGCGCTTTAGAAGCTGGGAAGGCGTTTGAAAGCTCTTGATAGATCAAGATTCGCCCTCCGAAATGGCGATTAAACTCATCAAAGGCACCACGTAAATAATCTTTTGAGGTTGTATGACGAAAAAGTGCTTTGATCATTTTTTTGCGCTCTTTGATCGGAATCGATTCATCGATCGCTTCGGCTACCCGTTTAATATCGAGGCGTGAAAAATAGACACCGCTATGATAGGGAGCTAAAAGTTTATCAGAGAGTTCATCGACGAAACTCGGTACCGGTTCGTTATCAGGATCATTCTCATCGGTTCCGGTTTCACAACTGCCAGTATCACATTTTTCCCGTACAAACGCATCAAATTCTGCCTTAAGATCGCTAAAATCGTTTTTATTCATCGTTATTCTCCTGTAGTTAAATCATAAAAATAGTGACACTGTGAACGCATCGCAATCTCATCGGGAAAATCAGAGCGATCGGCATAGCATTCCAATGCACGGTTCATTATCAAATCACCGATCAATCGCCCCTCACATATCATGATGCAATCGCAATAGCCATTTTCTCGTGCCATATCCGATGCTTCATCAACCAAACCAAGAGCCTCTTCTTGGTATTCACTGGCGATAACTGCCCCGCTAAGTTTCGAGTGACGCATTTGAGAAATCGTAAAAGCAACATCATCTGGGCGTATATTCATCGGGATCATCATGGCGTCAATCCCGTTCTCTTTATAGAGTTTATTCAATGTCACCGAAAAGCGGCTGCTGTGGGCATTTTCAGCAATGTAGCCGTACAATTTCGTAGCTACCGTAATAGCGTTATCATTATTCATCATTTATTGAGTCCCCACAATTCCAAAGCTTCCTCTTCTTCCAACTGACAGCGGCGGCAGATTTTTTCTCCCCCGACTGAACTAAACAGAGCATCGCATTCATCGCAGCGTCGCACCAGATAAGTGATAAGATTTTGCACTTTCGGTTCAAACCACTCTTTGAGGTTATACGATGTCGATACGGTAATCGCATCACTTTCACATACATCATGACAGAGATGGCATTTGACACACAAAAAAGGGTCAAAATCGATCTTTGAATTGCGCATATCCGAGGTAAGCGCCCCACTCGGACAGACACGATAACACATCTGACATGCAGTACATTTGCTCTCATCCATCATTTTTTGAGAGGTAAACGTGATCATAGAGGCATCAACAACATGAAATACTGTTGGCTTCTCAACTCGCTTCAATGCCGTAAAAAAGAGTTTTCGCCGATCGGTAATTTTTTTGGCACGCAGTTCTTGCGTATGAGAGCTGTCAATCACCGCCTCAATAAATTCATCGGTTGTACTTTGCACCTCTTTTTCAAAATCACGTTTGGCTTTTGCTATCCCTCGCAGATGAAACGTTTTAAAAAAATCTCTCCGATCTTTGGGCTCCTCATCTTCACTGTTGGTGTAAGAAATCTCTTCAAAAACAACTCTTCCCTCAGATTCTATCGCCTCTAAGAGGTAATTAGCACGTTCTGCCCTCTCCTCCATCACCCCCAGCACTTTTGAACCGATCTCACAACTACTGCAGTGTCCAGTATCCAGGACCAGACCTTTTTTCAGACTGCACAAAGAGATCAAATGCTCCGATGAGAGCGCAGCGATGCAGGGGATATTTTTTTGGCATGAAAGGAGATTCTCATCATCGCTAGCAAAACTAAAAAACAATTCAGTCGGATTAAAATCATCCAGTTTTAACGCTTCACTCGGACATACCGCTACACATCCCGCACAACCGACACAAAGTGATTGGTTAATAGAGGGGAGTCGCCCTAAGAGGTCAATAGCACTCGTAGGACAAACATCTGCACAATTAGTACAAATTGAGTTGACACTGAGTGCCCTAACGCATTGTGCAGGAGAAAGCTCTAAAAGACTCACGCCGCGACCAAAGCACTCAATGTTTCGTTATCAGAGAGGATAAATTCTAACGCCATCTCCGCCGTATCGTAATAAAGAGGTGTACGAGACTCATATTTCATATTAATAAGATACATCGGTGCCCATTTCAACAAATGGGTATTGAGAAAGTTATGTTGAACATTGATCAGTTCTTGTACTGCTTCATGATCAGCTTCTTCGAGTGCTTTGAGCTGTGCTTCACACAAATGGTGCATAAACTCCATCTCGATACCGATATGATCGGCTGACACTACCCGTGCAACTTCATAATCAACGAGGAAATCGTACGCGCTGTAGAAATCCGTAACGGGATTCGCTCCCCCTGTTTCGATCATCTGATCAGCTCTAGTGTAAAACGTCTCATACGGAACTAAATGAAGAAGTGAGAGGTTTGTAAAATCAGGATTCAAATACTCTTCCAAAAGTTTCTGCGACTCAATCTCTTTTCGAGGTTCCCAATCACGCCAATGAGGCATAAATTCTAAAACCGTCTCGTCATTTCGTAGAATTTCCAAACGCTCTGTATCTAACTCTTGAAGCAATATTCGTGACAACAACGCATATAAATTACTGCGTGCGATAATTTCATCCATTCGTAAAGGCCTTTAATAAAGTAGCATGATTGTAGCTTATAAGGCTGAAAAGCGCCTAATGAGAGTGTGTTAAGAGTGGGTATCAAGTCTTATGACTTGATACTCACCTCGTAAACCGATGGATCGAGGTTAACCCATGGACGTTTGATATGGCGAGGACGGCGAAGGGTTGAATTAGCATCCAAACCACGTGTCAATTTATCTCTCCATGCTTGGTAGACCTTGAGGTTATTATCGTAATTAACGAAAATATCCCCGATTTTATCTCCTGCTTGTGCCGGTTCTAAAAGAACCTTATGGTGCCAACAGTGCATACCCGAAACAGGGTCAGGATGAGGAGCCGCAACGGCATTTTGCCATGAACCGCTCAAACCATCCCACCAAATATTTCCTGAGTCACGGTTATATTCGGCAAAACGCTCTGCATGGAACGGTTTGATCCCCTCAACGTATTTGAGTTTACCCACTTTTCCATCCATTTGGACTTCAGCAACCGGAACTCCGAAGCTGTTAAGTCCCGTAGTCCCTTCGTAGTCGTCAATAATACTTTGTCCACCTGCTTTACCGACATTCGCCGGAGATTCTGCGAGGAACTCTTTATTATTAAGATCACGCGGTGCAGCACTTGGTGCTACTTTTCCATCACTTACACCGTTTGGAACCGTAACCGCATTCGTGAGTTTCCATCGTCCACCATGATGTGAACATGCAAGTGTTCCTGGAAGAACACCCTCGGTAGGAACTGCCATTGCAACAAAATGTCCGCTCTCTAATCCCGAAACCGTATCCACGATTTTAACACGGATCGCATCACCGCGTTTGAATCCGAGACGTTTAGCATCCCCCGTACTGATCCAGATCGGGTCATGGTTTTGAGAAATTTCCATAAGGTGTTTCGAGTTCGCTGAGCGGGTATGAATGTTATACGGCAAACGGAATACTGTATTAAGGGCAAATGAATTCTCTTCAGTCATATACTTATGGTTGACGTGCGATACAAGGTGAATGTATTCATTTTTCTCTTCCTCGTTACGAGGATAGAACGGCATCGCGTACTCTCTCCAATGCCAATC
>CAZKJU010000101.1:0-7392 GCA_964553185.1 uncultured Sulfuricurvum sp. | reverse complement strand
GGTTCTTGACAGCATCCAAATGCGCGACACCATTGAAAAAGTTGAAATTTTGGCAACACGAGATTAATTAAACACGGCAAATGAGCAAAGCCCATTCGCCTGCGTTAACACTGTGTTCTCCTCGGCGGAGAGCCCACGTGCAGTGAACCGCACTTTTTAAAATACCTAAATAAAAGGCTTTTAACCATGTTGGTACACATCTGCTGCAGCGTCGATTCTCACTTTTTTATCGAGAAACTGCAGCAAGAATACCCCGACGAAAAGCTCGTCGGATTCTTCTATGATCCCAATATCCATCCTTACAGCGAATACCAACTCCGACTTCTCGATGTTGAACGCAGCTGCAAAAAACTGGGGATTGAGCTGATAGAGGGCGAATATGATTTTGAGAGCTGGATGGATGCTGTCCGAGGCTTGGAAAAAGAGCCCGAAAAAGGCTCACGCTGTGAAGTGTGTTTTGACCGCCGTTTCGAAGTAAGTGCCCACAAAGCACTCGAACTCGGTGAATCGACAATGACCACTACCCTCCTTGTCAGTCCCAAAAAATCCCAAGAACAGCTCACCCGAAGCGGTGAAGCATTCGAAGCCTCCCACGGTGTCAAATTCGTCGCGTTTGATTACCGTAAAAACGGCGGAACCAACGATCAAGGCAGAGTAAGCAAAGAAGAGCAACTCTACCGTCAAGACTATTGCGGCTGTCTCTACGGTCTCACTATGCAACGTGATCAGCAGCACCGTCTTATGGATGAGATGTTTTCTCCCCTCTCCCGCCAAACCCTCCCCGCTTCCATTGAAGAGAGGCTGGAACTCTTCACAAAGCGAATGGAGTTGGAAGATCAAGCTATCAACTACCGTATCGTTAAAGAGCGGTTTTACAACTATCGGCTGATGCGCGCCTCAGTAAAAGTAGGTTCGAAGACAATCCCCTCTTATCCCCTCTTCTATTCCACTATCAACCGCACCTCCACCGAGGGAAAAATCGATTTTGAGTGTAAGGGACAATTTTTTCTCAACCGCGAAGAGGTACGCTTTATCACTTTAGAAACCTTTAACACCCTCACCATATCGTCGTATCAAAATACCCAAGAGTTGATGTTTAATGCACCCTCGGTTGAAACCGAAATGGCTTTGCGCACACAACTGACCGACAATCCGTTTAGCACCTCAGCGATCATAGTGGTAGATACCATTCCCACAGAAAAAATCTCCCTTTTACTAGAGACAAAAACGTATGAAGATACGAGAGAAAAGATGATTCTTCTCTAAATAGCCCACTTTTTAACCACCCCTATCACGTACTTTACACTATAATGACCCTATGGAAAACTTATTACTCTCAATCTTTTTAACCGTTACCATCGCAACCGTCCTCAACATCATCCTAAAGCGGTTCGGTATCTCTCATATTATTGGCTACATCGCAACTGGGACGATCGTGAGTACCCTTTTCGGATTTAATGGCTCGGCGAATGACTCACTTGATTTTATCGGTGAGTTCGGAATAGTCTTTTTGATGTTTACCATCGGGCTGGAGCTGAGTCTGGAAAAAATTAAAAAGATGAAAGATATCCTCCTCACCAATGGGATACTCCAAGTACTCTTTAGTGTCGTGGTCATCTTTATCCTCTCCCATTATTTGTTTCATCTTGATTTCAATACCTCACTCATCATCTCGCTGGCATTTTCCCTCTCATCGACGGCTATTGTCCTCACCTATCTCAAAGAGTCTAAGGATATTCATACCCCCTACGGACAAAAATCGATGGGAATTTTGATTTTCCAAGATCTCGCCGTTATTCCGATTTTGCTCCTCATCACGTTTTTGTCCAATGACACCCTCTCGCTGGGAGAAGTCATCGGCAAAACAATCCTCTCGGCCGCTTTCGTCGTCGTGTTTATGTTTACTATCGGAGAAAAAATCGTCAATGCCTTATTAAAATTATCCGCTAAAACGGAACTCGAAGAGCTCTTTTTAGGCTCGGTTTTCTCTATCCTCATCGGTACAGCACTTCTCGCACACAGCATGGGATTCACCTATTCGCTAGGTGCCTTTATCGCGGGGATGATCATCGCTGATACCCGTTATAGCGTCAAAGTCGAATCGGATATTTCGACCTATAAAGACCTCCTCTTGGGGGCATTTTTCTTTGGAGTCGGGACAAAAATAGATATGTTCTATTTTGCTCAAAATATCCATATCATCACTTTTATTTTCATCCTTGCGATGCTTTTTAAAGCCATCGTCATCTATGCCATTATCCGCCGTAATTCGGACAAAAATACCTCCGCCAAAACCGCCCTCTCCCTCGCTCAAATCGGAGAGTTCTCCTTTGCTATTTTTGCTCTCGCAGGTGCTCAACAACTGATCAGCGAAGAGATGGCGAGTTTTTTAATCTTGGTAAGTGTTATCTCGATGATCCTAACCCCCTTCATTATTGGAAATATTTATAAACTATCGTCATATTTTGAGAAAGAGTTTTACGAATCGGATGTCATTACTCCGATTGGACGACAAGATCATATCATCGTAGCGGGTTTTGGCGTGTTAGGTAAAATTGTCGCTTCAAGTCTTCAAGCAAAAAACAGTAATTTCGTCATTATCACCGACAATCTTAGACATGTACTCCACGCACGCAAACTGGGCTATATGGCCTATTTCGGTCACTTGGACAAACTCCCGGTTCTCGAATCCCTAATGATCAAAGAGGCAAAAGCGATTATCATCACCATGATTAGTGAACAAAAACGCAGACTTATCAGCGAAGCAGTATTTCGATACGATCCGACAGCCAAAGTAATCTTAAAAATTGACAGCGTCGAAGAGCGAAAAAATTTACGGGATTTAAGCGAATTAGAATTTGTCGATGCCAGTTTCGAGGTAGCCGATTTGCTCGTCAACCGTGCACTCAAAACATGATGTCCAAAATGATTCCAGTCTTATTATCAATAATTAACCGTTTTTACGATAAAATTGGGCGATTTTTTACCCAAGGTGTTAGCAAATATGATAGATGTTGTTCAAATTCAAAAAATTTTACCCCACCGTTTCCCTTTTCTTCTCGTTGATCGAGTTACCAATATTACCCCTAATGAGTCACTCATCGGTTACAAAAATGTCACTATCGGTGAACAAATTTTCGAAGGTCATTTCCCGGGTCATCCGATCTATCCGGGGGTTATGATTCTAGAGGGGATGGCACAAGCCGGCGGTATTCTCGCATTTCAAAGTATGGACATGACCGAAGAAGAAGCGGCCCATAAAGTCGTCTACTTCATGAGTATTGACGGTGCTAAATTCCGTGCCCCTGTCCGTCCCGGTGATCGTCTTGAGTACCGCATGAACGTTATCAAACACAAGGGCGCAATTTGGGTACTTGAGGGTAAAGCGTACGTTGACGATGTCCTCGTCTCTGAGGCTGAGCTCAAAGCCATGATCGTCGACAAGTAAGCGAGAGAGAATGAGCAACATATCTCCATTAGCAGTTATCGAGGAAGGTGCGATTATCGGCGAAGAAGTCGAAATCGGTCCGTTTTGCTTTATCTCCTCTAAAGCAAAAATCGGGCGTGGAACAAAGATTGCCGCCAGTGCCTGCGTTTACGGAAACACTACAATCGGCGAGTATAATGAGATTTTTTCACATGCCGTTTTAGGTTCTATTCCACAGGATTTGAAATACAACGGTGAAGAGGTTGAGCTCATTATCGGCGATTACAATAAAATCCGTGAATTCACCCTCTTTAACCCTGGAACTGCGGGCGGCGGCGGTAAAACGGTTGTTGGTAACCACAACCTTTTTATGGGATACGTTCATTTGGGTCACGACGTTATTATCGGAAATCATTGTATCTTAGCTAACGCCGCAACACTCGCCGGCCATGTCGAGATGGGGAATTACGCCGTTATCGGCGGAATGACACCGATTCATCAATTCGTAAAAATCGGTGATTATGCCATGATCGCAGGTGCATCAGCACTCTCTCAAGATGTTCCTCCTTATTGCTTAGCCGAGGGAAATCGTGCCGTATTACGAGGATTGAATCTCAACGGATTGCGTCGTCATGTTGAACGCAGTGATATTGATGCCCTCCGCGGTGCGTATCGTGAGCTTTTTGAATCGGGAAAACCTCTTCAAGAGCAAGCGTCAGCATTACTTGAAAATGCAACAAGCGAATTGGTTAAAAATTTATGTACTTTTATCGTTAACACCAAACGGGGTATCCCCTATGAAAGGAATCAATCATGATTCACCGCCATTGCAGTTTCTGTGACGCTCAAGAGAGCGATCACAACCCTCTTATCGCTGGGAATAATGTCTATATTTGTAAAAACTGTGTCTTTTCTGCTTATAAAATCATGTTCGGAGATTCCGATGGTGAAAGTGGAGTTGCGCATGAGCACAAAGCGACTGAGCTATTAACCCCTAAAGAGCTAAACACCTTTTTGGGACAATACATTATCGGACAACAAAGAGCACGTAAACTTCTCTCTGTAGCTGTTTATAATCATTACAAACGTATTTTCAAACATACGCATGTTGAAGATGAAACCGAAATTGCAAAATCAAATGTTTTACTTATCGGGCCTACCGGAAGCGGTAAAACACTGATGGCACAAACTATTGCTCGTGTTTTGAATGTCCCTATTGCTATTGCCGATGCGACCAGCCTCACCGAAGCTGGATATGTTGGTGAAGATGTCGAAAACATCCTTACCAAACTTCTCCAAGCGGCAGATGGTGATGTTGAGAGAGCACAGCAGGGGATCGTCTTTATCGATGAAATCGATAAAATTTCCCGTATGTCTGAAAACCGTTCAATCACCCGTGACGTATCGGGTGAAGGGGTACAACAAGCACTTCTCAAAATCATCGAAGGTGCCGTCGTCAACATCCCTCCTAAGGGGGGGCGCAAGCATCCGAATCAAGACTTCATCCAAATCGATACCTCCGGTATCCTCTTTATTTGCGGCGGCGCATTTGATGGCCTTGGACAGATTCTTGAACGTAAAAAAGGGAAAAATGTGATGGGCTTCGGACAGGACAAACGAAGTACTACTGATATCGATGATAGTTTTGAAAACGTCGAGCCGGATGATTTGGTCAGTTACGGGCTCATCCCTGAGCTTATCGGTCGTCTTCCAATTATCGCATCACTCAACAAAATCACCGAAGAAGAAATGGTACGTATCCTCACTGAACCGAAAAATTCTCTAGTAAAACAATACACAAAACTCTTCGCCATCGATGATGTAGAACTCACTTTTGACCAAGAGGCACTAAGTGCTATCGCCGCAAAAGCTCTTGCACGCAAAACGGGGGCACGCGGTCTACGCGCCATTATGGAAGAGACAATGGGAGATACGATGTATGAGCTTCCAGAATACAGCGGGTATGAAGTGCTCATTACCAAAGAGGTAGTAGATGAGAATGTCGCTCCGGTCTACATCAAAAAATCAACGCAAAAAAGTGCATAGGAGAGTTAATGCTATTTAATAAATTAATCGGAATGTTCTCAAACGATCTCTCTATCGATTTAGGAACAGCAAATACTATCGTTATTGCCAAAGGGAAAGGGATCATCATCAATGAGCCCTCAGTCGTAGCCGTTAAAATGGAAAAATACGGTCAACAACGGGTCCTTGCTGTAGGTCGTGAAGCCAAAGAAATGGTGGGTAAAACTCCGGGGAATATCAAAGCAATCCGACCTATGCGCGATGGAGTTATCGCCGACTTTGATATGACCGAAAAAATGATCCGTAAATTCATCGAAAAAGCGCATGGACGCAGCAGCCTTATCAGCCCACGTATCATCATTTGTATCCCTTACGGTTTGACCCAAGTCGAGCGTAAAGCAGTACGTGAATCAGCCATGAGTGCCGGTGCTCGTGAAGTGTATCTCATCGATGAACCTATGGCGGCGGCAATCGGTGCAGGGATTGACATCCGTGAACCAAAAGGGAACATTGTTGTCGATATCGGAGGGGGAACTACCGAAATCGGTGTCATCTCTCTCGGAGGACTCGTTCTTTGCCGCTCAATCCGTGTGGCCGGGGATAAAATCGACCGTGCTATTATGGATTATGTCAAACGTAAATACAACCTTCTCATCGGTGAACGTATTGCGGAAGATATTAAAATCAATATCGGTACGGCTATGCCTCTAGCACAAGAGCTTAAAATGATCATCAACGGCCGTGACCAAGTGGAAGGTTTGTTGACCTCCATTGAACTCTCCAGCGAAGATGCCCGTGAAGCGATGCGTGATCCTCTCAAAGAGATTCTTGAAGCGATTCGTGACGTACTCGAAAATATGCCGCCTGATTTGGCAGGCGATATTGTCAACAACGGGGTTATCCTAACCGGTGGAGGAGCACTAATCCGTCAATTGGACAAATATATTTCTGAAATTATCAAAATTCCGGTTTACGTAGCGGATGAGCCACTTTTGTGTGTTGCTCGCGGAACCGGACGTGCACTCGAAGAGATCGATCAACTCCACGAACTTTTCGATAATGAATAAACAAGCGCTTTTTCTCACTGCACTGCTCGCCGTTTTGGTGGGTGGAGCCCTTTACTTTACAAATTTACTTCAATCTCCGATTATTAACCTTAATCTTGCTCTAAAAACCTCGTATCACAACATAGTAGAATCGATTGAGCATGATATCAATGAACATTTCAATCAACAAGCAACCATTATCGATTTACGACAAAAAAACCGCTATTACGAACAAGAGCTTCTAAGTTTGCACCAAATCGCTGATGAATATCAAAAGCTTCTCCAAGAACACAACAGCAGTTTCAAAACAACACCGCAGAGTACATTGGTTCGAACTCTCTCTTATGTCCGTTTCGGTGATCCTCACCGTGTCTGGATAGAAATGGAGACATTTGATCCAAAACGTGTTTACGGACTTTTGTATCGCGGTTATGCCGCTGGAATCGTTGTCTCTAATGATAAACGCCCCATCGCCCTTCTGAACGGAGATGTCAAAAGTTCCTATGCGGTTAATGTCGGAACCTCTATGGCGCCTGGAATTGTACGAGGAAATAATAGCCGCCGCTTGGTCGTCGAATTTATCCCGACATGGATCCCGATTGCAGTAGGAGATGAAGTCCTCACCTCAGGCTTAGACCGTATTTTTATGGCGGGATTAAAAGTAGGAAAAGTCGTCTCCATTACTAAAGCCAGCGGCTATCAAAGTGCCGTTATCGAACCCTATTTTTACGGCAAAAATCCTGCCTATTTTCACGTCATTACCCAAGTAAGATAACCTCTGTAATCCGATTTTAAGTGCTTCTCGTCTATAATAATAAAATTTTTATGGACAGGGGTCTAAATGCCAAAACGCGACGACATCAAAACGATATTACTCATCGGATCAGGCCCGAT
>CAZKJU010000100.1:0-7407 GCA_964553185.1 uncultured Sulfuricurvum sp. | reverse complement strand
AATTTGATCATCTCACGCATAACCACCCAAAGACCGACAAAGAGTTCTCCGTTAAACGTACGACGGACAACCTGTTTAAATTTATCCCACCCTTTAGTCGGGTACGTTTCGATGTCAACGTAATAGTAAGCTGAAGACTCGCTCACATTACGATTCGTAAATACTTCTTCATGATGCATAACCCAACCTCCTTAGAACATCATCACGATGCCGGTGACAACAACGTTGAGCACCGCAATCGGCATTAATACTTTCCAACACAACCACATCAATTGGTCAGGTCGAACATCCGGCCATGCAGCACGTGTCCAAAGGAAAAAGAAAAAGAAAAACGCTACTTTGAGAATCAACTGGATCGCTCCAGCGATGGTACCGTCACCAAAACCGCCCAAAAAGATAATTGCGATTACAAACGAGATAAAGAACATATTCGCGTATTCACCGATGAAGAAAAGACCCCAACGCATACCTGAATACTCGGTTCCGAAACCATCAATGATCTCGTGGTCATTCGCAACAAGGTGGAATGGTGTACGCCCAGTTTCAGCAAACGCGGCAATCCAGAAAAGGATAAATGCGACCGGTTGTGACCATACGATCCAGTTGGTGATTCCCCCTGCTTGGTAGTTATTGATGTCGATAAGAGACAATGACCCAACCATCATAAGCGGTGCCAACAACGATAATCCTGTGATAACCTCATAGGAGATGAAGATCGCCGCACTACGCGCCGCAGAGATCAAAGACCATTTGTTCGCTGATGCCATACCACCCAAGAGCGGTCCGTACAATCCGATCGCCATAACCCCAAGAACATAGAGGATACCCACATTAATATCAGCCACAATCGGATGCACTGTGTATCCGAATACCGTAAACTGAGGCCAAAACGGAATCGCAGCAGATGCCATAAATGCAGTTGCCGCCGTGATGACCGGAGCGATTTTAAAGATCGGTTTAACGACGTTTTGAGGGATAATGTCCTCTTTGGTAAAGAGTTTAATCCCATCCGCAGCCACTTGAAGCAATCCGAACGGTCCGACGTGCATCGGTCCAAGTCGGCGTTGCATAAACGCCAGCACTTTACGCTCGAAATAGGTCCCAAGACCTGCGAGCGCAGAGAAAATGAGTAAGATGACAACGATTTTAACGATCGTCTCTATAATGAATGCTACATCCATGCTTTACACCTTTTGAATTGATACACTGGTGAAACGGTAACGCTCAAACAGTGCTTCAGAGTTAATAGCGGTATCAAATGTCGGAAGATAGGCAATATCTCCCTCTATTTTACCATCTTTGATAATATTCACAATTAATTCGCCACGTGCAGTTTTAACATTGACACGATCCCCTTCATTCCAGCCGTTAGTTTCCATCGCATTTGCAGAGAGGTACAACCCTCCATTTGCTTGAAGTTGATGTGCGCGTGCACTAAACGGTGAAAATTGAAGTACCGGATTGGCTAAATAGACCACTTTATCGTTCATAGCTGCATTAGCATCAAATTCTTTAACGGACTCATCGCCGGACGTTTCAATGTTCTGAGCTTCAAGGCAATATCCGCGAACCTCTTCACCACTGTTGGTATAGTGATTTGGTAAAGTATCAAAAGCGGCCGTCTTAAATCCGGCATCAACCGGAAGCTGTGCCGTGTAATCCACCGTATACTTAGAGCTCAAACCTAAAGTAGAAGCAATATCGTTTAAAACGTATCCACCGTATGGCAATGCCGCATTGGTCGGATTAACCCGCTTATCGATGCCGGTGAGTGTCCCCTCTTGCTGATTCAACGCCGGCATATCCAAATCACCCTTACCGAGTGCACTGAGGGTGAAATCTCCCTCCGTGTTGTAACCGATGGTGTAGCTTCCGCGCTCACTGTCCAAATCACAAATCATCGCTACGCCAAGGGTATTAGCGAGATTTGGGATCATCGTAACGCTAAACGCAGTATATTTTTCGATCAATGCCACAAGGCGTGCACAATTGTCTGCATTTGGATGTGTATAAAGATCCGGCCCTACCATAAGGGCAAAATTCTCTTTTTTCGCCAAATATTTGGTGAGAGTATCGGCAAATCCAGTAGGGGCATTTAAAAGTTCAAAAAGAGAATTCTCATCGACTTCTACCTCTTTGCTCACCTTTTTCTTAACGGTTTTGGTCACCTCTTCGGTAACCTCTTCTTCAACACCGCTCTCTTCATTGAGAACCATTTTCGTAACACTCTCAGTCACTTTCTCATCGACTGTCTCTTCAACAGTGATCGTTTTGGTTGAATGAAAAGTTGCGAGATACTCCACCACTGATGATGGCATCGCAGCTTTGTCTCCGAAAAGATCGAGCATCAAATACAATGCCGCTTCTTCCAGCATAGGAGCATGGTTAAACTGCGTCACGTTTTTGGACATATCTGCAATCACTGGATCCTTAATCGGATGGAAATACAATCCTGCCCCTTTATTCATAGAGAGGGCATTATTCATCGCAAAACGGGCATTCGGGTTATCGGTTTTGAGGGCACTTCCGATAGAGACCACGAAATCGGCTTCATGAACTCTCTTCAAATCTCCGCCGTAGAGTGATTTTCCACTGATACCGCTGTAACTGTTCAAAAAGTTTTTAAGTGCCAACGCTTCGTTATTCACTAAACGGTAACCGAACTTCTCTTTGAATTTTTGTAAGATTAAAGCTTCTTCATTCGTAATGGTTGATGTGAAGCTAATGGTATCGGCTTTTTTGAAGGCACCAATCGCTGCTTCAAAAGCTGCCGGGTTTTTAACTACATCACGGTTTTCGAAATCGTACCCATAACGTCCCGCACCGCAGAGTGATACATAGTTCCACTCATTTTTTACGCGGTAGATTTTGCTCTCAGGGTTTTCAATCGAAGTATGTTTGATATCGTAGCTGAGCTGGCATCCCGCCGAACAATGGGCACACGTAGCCGGGATTTGTTTATGTTCCCATGCATTAGAAGTGTATTGATAATCACTGCTCACGAGTGCACCGACCGGACATACCGAGGTACATTCACCGCAGTTGGTACAATCAAGGGTATCTCCGCCGTTTGGAGCGATCAACGATTTGTTGAGTTTGTTCCACATCGCGTAGGCATCTTTTGGCATTGACTCTTTGAACTCTGCCTCGATAGCATCCGAACCGCGTGCAACCGTTGAGAGTGCTGCGTCTCCGATCATGTCTTTACACACAGTGATACAACGCTCACACATGATACACAATGCAGGATCGTAATGGATCAATCCCCAATCTTGCGCTGGTTTATGAGTATCTTTGATTGAATAAGTTTGGGAATCAACCCCTACCTCTAACGTATAGTTTTGAAGTTCACACTCTCCAGATTGGTCACACACACCGCACTCTAGCGGATGGTTAACATCATATACTTCCATAATGGCACGACGTTCTGCCAAAATGTTAGGAGTGGTAGTGGTAATATCCATCCCTTGTTTCGCTTTTGCATTACACGCATAAACCTGTTTGCCATCCGCTTCAACCAAACAGATACGGCACGCCAACGTCGGCGAACACCGTGTCAAATAACAAATAGCCGGAATAAAGATACCATTAGCACGTGCCGCATTAAGGATATATTCACCCTCTTGCGTTTGGATAGCACGACCGTCTATGGTTATCGTGATTTCATTCATGATTCACTCCCCATCCTCATAATTTTCACCTTTTCAAAGCGGTATTGTTCATTCAAGCTGCCATATCCGACATCGTAAGCCGGAACCAGCGCAATCGTCCCTTTCAAAGTGGAATCGAGTTTAAACATCCGCTCTTGTGTGCTGTGAGGAAATTCAACGCGAATTTTATCACCATCTGCAATTTTTGCAGCAGCTGCAAACTGTGCGGAGCCTCGTAAAATTGCCTCTTTTTCAAGCTGTGACGCACGAGCGGTATAACCGTTAAACTGATTTACCGGATTACAGTGATAGACAACCGTTCCGTTGAACTCCGGTAAATCTTCAACTTCTTCCAAATTGCCATTGACTTCTGTATCGACACTTTCGAGCATATAACCTCGATTATCTTCACCCAAAGGAGAGAAAAAATTCCCAAGATCATCAAACGCTATCCCTCTAAATCCTTTTGAAACAGGAAGCTTAGCGGTGTAATCGATGGTGTTTTCAGATTTTAACCCGAGTGATGACGCTAAATCATTCAGCGTATATCCATCAAATGCAACTGCCACATTGGTTGGCAAAAGATGATAATTGATACTTACAAATGTCCCCTCTTGTTGATTAAGAGATGGCAAAGTCAAATTCGCTTCACCGAGTGAACCGATCACATAGTCACCTGAAGCGTTATAGCCGATAACATTTGCACCGCCGTTATCACAATCTAAATCGCAAATGAGAGATACACCGATGGTATTAACATTTGATGGAACAACCACAACTGAAAACTCACTGTAGGTTTCAACCATCGCACATAGTCGTGCAATATTAGCTGAGCGCTTATGATTCAAAAGATCACTTCCGATCACCAATGTTTTACATTTTGCTCTCGCAAACGATTTTGCGATACGTGTGTACTCTTCATCTCCGACATTAGACTCAGCGCACAAATACCCCTCATCCAATCCATCAAAAAAGCTTCTTGTTTCTTCATTGAGATCAGAATTCTCAAGAAGAGTTTTTGCGAGCATTGCTATCACACCCTCTTCTGTCCCCACTTCATATTTGACAAACTGGGTTACAACATTTTGAAGCAATTCATCTTCGATCGGGTGCATGTAGACCACTTTTGCACCTCGATGACGAGCCGCTGTTGTCATTGCGTAACGGAGTGCCGGGTTATCTGTTGTAATGCGTCCGCCTAGAACAATAATTCCATCACTCTGAGCTATCGCATCGAGACTTCCGCCAAAACCGCTCTTGCCGCTGATCGAGCTGTATGCCGACATAAAACCTTGATATGCGCGAGCCTCTTCATTGTAGAGTTTCAAGCCCAGTTTCTCTTTAAGTCCTTGGAGGATCATCGCCTCTTCGTTAGTGATAAGTGAGCTAAAGCGGATCGCACTTGCACCCGAAATCGCACTTACTGCTTTGGCAAATTCAGAAGCGTCTTTCACCCCCTCAACCGCAAAATCAAATCCGAATCGTCCCGCACCGCAAAGCGTCGTATGTTCGAAATCATTGGTCACACGGTAGATTTTTTCTTTTGCACCGATGCTGTTAGAGGTATGTCGCACTTCATACATGAGTGAACACCCAGCTGAACAGTGGGCACACGTAGCAGGAATTTGACTCAATTCCCATGCATTGGCACTGTATTGAAACTCTGAACTCACCAATGCACCGACCGGACATACTGCGATACACTCTCCGCAGAACGTACAATCAAGTTTCTCGGAATTTTTCGGAATAACGGAAGACTTGTATCCGCCGAATTGAAGTTCAATCGCATCATCACCAATAATCTCGTTACAAACATGAACACATTTTTCACACAAAATACAAAGTGATGGATCATAATTGATCAATCCCCAATGCTCGATTTTGCGATGCTGATCTTTGGCACTAAAGTGTTGAGATGAAATACCGAATTCCAAAGTTTTGTTTTGAAGATCACACGCCCCCGATTTGTCACACACACCGCATTCCAATGGGTGATTGACGTCGTAAAGACGCATAATATTCGTCCGTTCTTGTTCAAGACGCTCGGAGTTAATCGTAACCCCTAACCCCTCGGTTGGCGGAGTTTGACAACTGAGAATGAGTCCATCCGTTTTATCCGTTTCTACCACGCACAATCGGCAGGATGCACACGGAGTTGTTTTTTCCAAGTAACACATTGTCGGAATATAAAATCCCGCTTTGCGCGCCGCTTGGAGGATCGTTTCCCCTTTGTTTGCTATGACGGGCTGGCCGTTAATCGTAAAATTGATCATCCATCCCTCCTTAGTGTGCTACCATCGCAATGTAGTAACAGCGCATACAGCGCTCTGCTTCTGCGAGTGCCTCTTCTTGGGTAAAGCCGTATTTGACCTCACGATTATTGTCTTTGCGCTCATCCACGGTGAGTACTTCACTGTGTTGACGCGGCAAGCCCGGAAGCCACCCAACAATTTTCTCTTTTTTGTCGTACACTTTGAGTTTACGGAGGTGATCTTCCATAATCTCATCATCCGTGAGGGTAATTTCCCCAGTAACAACGTAACGGCTCATCACCGACGCGGCACGTTTAGCCTGCCCGACGGCATTGACAATCGTCATCGGGCCGTATTCACAGTCCCCCGCCGCGAAGATCCCTTTACGAGAGGTCATATAATCTTTCCCGTTGGTTTTGATCGTCGCCCATGAGGTGCGCTCAATCTCCCACTCTTCAGGGAGAAGTTTCAAATCGGCACTTTGAGAAACGGCTGGGATGAGATAATCACACTCCATCTCAAAACTAGCCCCTTCCACTTTTTCTAACGTCGGACGACCGCCGTTTGGATCGGGTACGAGTTCAAAACGATCGACGATCAATGATTTGAGAACATCGTTCTCATCTTTCATCGCCGCAACCGCTGAGTGGAAAATAAACTCAACACCCTCTTCCACTGCTTCGTGGTACTCTTCATAGGTCGTATTTTTAATGATCGTTGCTTCGTCACGTCGATACAACATCACCACTTTTTTAGCGTTTGCACGGATCGCACAGCGAACAACGTCCATTGAGGTAAATCCGCCCCCGACACACACCAATGTTTTTCCGGTTAGATCCACAAAATCCGCAGGAAGCATATGACGCTTTTGATCCGCTTCGGGAACCATGATGTCGTATTTGACTTGGAGGTTCACTTTATCCAAAAAGTCGATTGCACCCCAGTACCCTTGGATTTCAGAACGTTCATTGTCACAGTACACTTTTTTCGAGATACGGGTACCTGTTGCGACTAAGGTTGCATCGTAGTCACTCTCGAACTGACGCATCATGTCGGCGTTAACTTTGGTGTTAGTGATAAAATTCACCCCTAAACTTCGTACTGCTTCGATGTCTTGGTTGTATTTATCAATCGGCATTCGGTATTCGGGAACCCCGACCGCTACCTCACCACCGAGAACCGGAAGCTCCTCGTAGACGTCGACGTCGACGCCTTCCAGTGCCAGGTAATAGGCTCCCGTAAGACCCGCAGGACCTGCACCGATCACCGCCACTTTTTTGCCGATGGAGGGCTTTTTCTGCGCAGGGTGGAAACATCCGAATCCGTGATCGGTCTCGTAATCGGCACCCAGACGTTTGAGTTCCATAATGGAGATCGCCTCGTCCAGATTCGTACGGCGGCATTCGGTCTCGCACGGATGCGGACAGACACGGCCGCACGTGTGGGCCAGAGGCATCGTCTGGCGCGTCGCCATCAGCGAGTCGTCGAAGCGCAGATCCCGCACC
>CAZKJU010000099.1:0-7419 GCA_964553185.1 uncultured Sulfuricurvum sp. | reverse complement strand
GTCGATGATAAAACTCCCTTTCTCCGTTTTCGCTTCAAATTTCATTTCACTTTGGTGGCTAACCGTAATTTTCATTTCACATCCTTAAGATAATGATCAAAATAAATAATTTGTTCGAGTGTTCGTACCTCAGCTGTTCCCCCTTGAGAGACACGGGCATTCATCGAATGCTCAATCGCCAAAAAGGCGATGACATCTTCTTTGATACGACTATCGATCGCTTGGAGTTCACTATATTCGATATCGCTCAAATCAATCCCGAGTACTTCGGCACGGGCTACTGCGCGCCCCGTAATATGATGCGCTTCGCGGAAAGGAACGTCACAATGCTCTACCAAATAATCGGCCAAATCGGTAGCACTTAGATGACCTAGCTTGCAGGCACGTGCCATATTCTGCGGTTTAATCGTCATCGTTTTCAGTGCTTCTCGGAGAATTTCGAGTGAGATTTCAGCGGTTTCGACACTGTCAAACACCCCCTCTTTGTCCTCTTGGGTGTCTTTGTTGTACGCTAACGGCAACCCTTTCATCACGGTCAGAAGCCCCATCAGATTACCGAAAACACGCCCTGTTTTTCCGCGAAGGAGCTCAGGAACATCGGGATTTTTCTTTTGCGGCATGATAGAACTACCGGTCGAATACTGATCGGAAAGTTCCACAAAACGAAATTCATAACTCGACCACAAAATGATCTCTTCCGCCAAACGGGAGATATGCATCATGAGTGTCGAGATATTAAACAAAATTTCGAGGGCGAAATCGCGATCGCTCACCGTATCGAGACAGTTTATACTCACCGAATCAAATCCAAGTGTTTTTGCAGTCATTTCGCGGTTGATATTGTGCGGTGTCCCTGCCAATGCGGCACAACCGATCGGAGAGATGTTATTACGCTCCGCAGAGCTCTCAAAACGCTCACAGTCACGTTTAAACATTGAAGCATAAGCGAGCAAGTGAAATGCAAAGTTAATCGGCTGTGCATGTTGCAGATGGGTCATCCCAGGCAATAACGTCGTTGTATGCTCACGTGCAATATCAACGACCACTTCCATCAATGCTTTGATTTGTTCAACAATCTCACGATTTTTACGGAGTACAAAACGGCGAAAATCGAGTGCTACCTGATCATTTCGACTACGCGCGGTATGAAGTTTTTTACCCGCTTCTCCGATAATAGCGGTAAGCCGTTTTTCGATCGCCATATGCAAATCTTCATCACCGATTTTCCATTCAAACACACCCGATTCAATTTCACTCAGAACTTGAGCCATACCGGATTCAATTAGGACAGCTTCATCATGCGTCAAGATACCTTGATGAGCTAACATTTTAGCGTGTGCGACGGAACCTTCAATATCTTCACGATAGAGTTTTTTATCAAACATTATCGAGGCATTAAATTTTTCCAATAAGGTTGACGCATCTTGTGTGAAACGTCCTGACCACATCTTTTCCATGGTATCTCCGAGTATATTAAGTATTTAGGGGATTTTAGCGAAGTTTGGTTTAGAAAACATTACCGTCTATCGAGAATAATGCATTCTGCCTCTTCATAGGCAAGCTTTAGTGCCATAACGGCTAGCGTAGCCAAGCGGGGCTTTGCTCCGTAGGCGTCTAAAAAATATTAATTACAGGCTGGAACATTGCCGCTATCGGATGCATATTCCACTAAAAAATCTTCTAAGTGTTTTGCACCTTTAGTATAACTGCGATCTTTGAAGTACTCCCATGAAGCAGCAGCTTTTTTCGATGAAAGATGGACATCTGCAAGTTTTTCACCTTTATTATCCATCAATTTCTCCCAAGCGCGCTGTTTTTTAGATCCAGCCAACTCTTGTCCACCCCCATGGCACTCTTTACATGACTCCATGTAAATTTTCTGCCCTTTATAGGTAGCTGCATTGAGAAGTGTCGAACCCGCTAAAAGCGTAATTGCTACTGTAGCATATATCGTGCGCATGGTCTTAAAGTTCCCTATTATAAAATATTTAAGTTATCAATATTACATTAGTAATTCTAATAAATTGCTTAATCCAATTCCCCTGAAAACAGGGAAAACAGGTGTTACAACTGGTATTTCTTCTCTAATTTGAGGTCTAAATCCCATAATGAAAGTGATTTTAAACGCTCAACGACAGAAGGGGTACATTCAACATCTCCCGGCCATTCACGCTCAAAGCCATCAACGGACGTTTTCATTGTACCATCGATTGCCACAATAGAGTCAGTACGATATACATCTCGTGCAGCATCCATGTTATTGGTCACACGCCAAAGAAGCATATAAGGGTTGTGAATATCATTTTTAGCATCATCCACCACAATGACAATCCGCAAAAATGATTTTAAGCGTTCTAATGAACCCATTGCCTCTTTAAGCGAACGATTTTTAGTGACGCTAATCACTGTAATCGGATTGGCGGTATGGCGCATATACTGGGTTACCCCTGTTATTTCAGGGATAAATGATTGTAACTGTTCTAACAAAAGCGAACTATCAATGGATTCAGGAGCCACAGGGGAGTACGACGCTGTAAAATCAATCCCCAGTTTTCCCCCCACCAATGATTCAGGACTGGAGTGATCGAGTGCATCGGTTATCCCCTCAGAGATAAAGAGACATTTCGGTAAAAAACGGTTGAGTGCATAGGTCACTAACGCTTCGTAGTTGGTCAATTTTGGAGCATCTTCACCGAAGAAAAGGGCATGTTTCACAAAACTCATCTGCCCTGATCCCCAGAAAATGTGCATAAACTGCTTCGCATGTCCTTTGTACAACGGCTTCATTTTTGCCAAAATCAGGTTATGAAAAACACCGTTTTCCGGCATATGGTAATCAATTAGATCTGCCGCATTCGTTTTGAGCAACGGTAAGAAAATACGCTCAGTTGCCCACCCCATATACTTATCTTCCAATGGTGGTTTCCCCACAACCGTGGCAAGATAATAGGGGTTTTTACGGCTTGTGATGGCACTCACTTCCATGACCGGATAATGTTCTGCCAACGTATAATAGCCTGTATGATCCCCAAATGGACCTTCGAGTTGGAGTTTTTCAGTGTCCACCCACCCCTCGATCACAAAATCAACATCTTCGGGAATATACAACGGTGTTGTCACGGATTCAACCAATTTCGGGGACTCTTTTTTAATCAACCCGTACAACAATAATTCATTCACACCATACGGTAATGGAGCGGTCGCACACCATGTATAAAGAGGATCCCCTCCAATGGCGATAGAGACTGGCATTTTTTTACCGGCACGCTGATACTGGTCGAAAAAATGGGATGAATCTTTATGAATCTGCCAGTGCATCCCCAAATGATTGTTATCATACACCTGCAAGCGATACATACCAAGATTCACGAGTGCGCCATCCAGACTCTGGGTATAAACCTGCCCCATCGTGATAAACGGACCACCGTCTTCTTCCCACGTCGTAAGGATCGGCAAATCATACAGATTGACCTCTTCACCCTGTTTTACAATCTCTTGACAACTTCCCCGCGTTTTAAGTTTTTTTGGGAAAATATCTTTCATCGCGAACAGATCGCCAAGCATTCCGATTTTCTCTTTGAACCCTTGCGGCGGCTTCATATGAAGAAGTTTTTCAATTTCGCTGGCAATTCCCTCCACTTCGCGTCCAAACAAAAGCTCTGTCCGTGCATATGAACCAAAAAGGTTCATAACGACGGGAGTTTCAAATGTTTTACCGCTTCGACGATCGATCGGATGGGTAAAAAGAAGCGCTTTTCCTCCATCCACCTTTTTAACTTCAGCATATGCCAAATGTGGAATTTCTAGATTAATATCCAAAGGGGTATCGATAACACGAAGTTCATCTTTGGCCTTTAACAGGTCAATCGTTTTTTTTAATGTCACAGATTATCCCTTGTTCGCCATAGCTTCAGCACGTTGGAGTAATTCCATCGCACCTTTTGCGATTAAACGCTGTGCCATCGCTTCACCGATACCTTGAGTCTCTGATTTAGAAATGACAACTTCATCCCCCATTACTTCAGACCCATCAGGCATCCCTAGGGTTGAGCGGACAATCACTTCACCATTTGGCTGAACACGTGCACTGACACCGATTGGAACCTGACAACCACCGTTTAGGGTATCAACAAATCCACGCTCTATAGAGGTTTCGATACGGCTGTTTTCATCTTCTAAAAATTTGGCAATTTCCAAAACCCATGGCTCATTCACCGTCTCGATTCCTAAAGCACCCTGCCCCATTGCAGGAAGCATTTCATCCAAAGAGATCGGGTAAAAATGCTCTACTAAATCACTAAAGCCTAAGCGGTTGATCCCCGCAGCCGCCAAGATAATCGCATCAAATTCACCCTCTTTGAGTTTACGGATACGGGTATCGACATTCCCGCGTAAATCTTTGATCACTAAATCAGGACGCTGTTTAACCAATTGCATACGGCGGCGGAGGGAAGAGGTACCTACCACAGCCCCTTGAGGCAACGATGCGATATCGGGATATTTTTCACTGAGCATCGCATCACGAACATCTTCACGTACCGTAATCGCTGAGAGCAATAACCCCTCCGGCATCACCGTAGGAACATCTTTCAATGAATGCACTGCCATTTGCGCTTCACCACGAAGCATGGATTCCTCAATCTCTTTGAGGAATAACCCTTTCCCGCCGATTTTAGCTAAAGGAACATCTAAAATTTTATCACCGGATGTGATGATGATTTTCAGTTCCACTTCGACATCACTAAAATTCGATTCAATAACCGATTTGATGTGATTTGATTGCCAAAGAGCGAGTTTGCTTCCGCGTGTTGCAATAGTAAGTTTCTTCATTGTCATCCTAACGTTTTGTTTTGATTATTTTAATTTTACATCTTTGTATTTGTTTTTCGAACTGTCTTTTTGACCATTAAAAAAGACAGTAGGTGTTCCGTTGACCATCATAGATTGAGCCACTTTTTGGTCAAAATCAAACTGCTTTACAACCGAAGGACGTCGAATATCATCCGAATCAATTTTAGTTCCGAAAGTTTTATTGAATGCACCTAGAATTTTTTTCTCATCTTTTTCATTGGCATTTACATCAACTTTGTACAGCTTCGACACCGCATCCTTTGTACCGTTTTGTTCTGCCGCGATTGCTGCTTTAGTCAATGTAACCGCTGCAGGATGGAGACCGGCAAGAGGGAGATGGTAATAATAGACTGCAAATGTTTTTGGATATTTTTCCATATACGAAAGCGCTTCAGGGACATAGCGGCGGCAAAACGGGCACAATGGATCAGAAAAAATAGCTACTTTATGTGTTGCATTCGCTTCACCGCTGATGCGATTCGCTGCTGTATAAAACGCATTACTAAAATCTGGAGCAATGATATCGTTATAACGCTCACCCGTTTTAATATTTACCAGTTCGGGAGCAATGACATTCCCATTGACAAAATAGGTTCCGTTTTGATTGATATGACGTGTCTCATTTCCCTGTTTGACATCCGCTTCAATGGTAACAAAGTAAGCCTGCCAACCGTTCAAATTAGTAAGATTTTTTTTATCATTTACTTCAACTTGAAGATTACTGATATTGGGATTTCCCCCGATACCTTTTTTTAAAAATGAAATAACTTCAGCATCGCTCGCTCCAAAAAGGCTAGCGGAGAGCAGGAGTATCGTCGATAATTTCGGCATCAATGACATGGTCATCCTTTCGTGTAGTATAAGTGTGATTTTCTGGAGGATATTTTCGCGTAAAACGGTTAATGATTAGTGTTCCTATAAGGGAAAACTGCATGAGCACCCCAATCATATCCCCTAAAAAACCTGGAAGAATCAGAAGAATCGCTCCAAATAGCCCCATCAGATTTCGGTTCGAGAACCCTTGCATATCGATTTGTCGTGTGCGAAGTGCATCGAGATTTTCGCTGAGGGTGTGTCGAAAATTCATTAAGATAAAAATACCTAGAAACCCACTTCCGACAATCTCAAAAAAAGTTGTTAATCCACCGATCTGAGAAGCAATTTCTATAGTAATATAGACTTCTGCGAAAAGGTAGATCAAAAAATAGATCATTTAATGAGTCCCTCGATGGTGGTTAGAACATCCGCTGCATTGACACTAATCATCTCACGTGAGGAACGAACCATAATCTGAACCAAACCGTTTTCAAGCTCTTTTCCAACGATGACCGTGAACGGAAACCCGATCAACTCCGCATCCGACATTTTAAACCCGAAACGCTCTTTACGATCATCCAGCATCGCCTCGATACCACGAGATTGCAATGCGGCATAAAGCTCTTCGCCATACGCCATATGGGCTTCTTCTTTGATGTTCGAGACCATCACGTTCACCATATAGGGAGCCGTAGATTGGGTCCAAATACACCCTTTTTCATCATGGTGCTGCTCGATCACTGCAGCGACGAGACGGCTGACACCCATCCCGTACGTCCCCATAATAAAAGGTTGCGAACGACCATTTTCATCTAAAAACTCTGCTTTAAGCGGCGCCGAATAGACGGTCCCGAGTTTGAAAATATGCCCTACTTCGATCCCTTTGGTATGGAGAATTTTTCCGCCGCAGTGAGGACAGCCATCCCCCTCTTGAACACTGACTAGATCGGCGAAATGCTCTTCACTCATGACAGAGAGATCAACCCCAACGAAATGGTAATCGGCTTCGTTGGCACCACAGATCATAGATGTCGCATTTTTAGTATCGTTATCCATGACGATACGAATTTTGTCCTGATCGAGCGGCCCGATAAATCCCGGAACCAATCCGATTTCAGTTAGTTCCGCTTCGGTAGCATCGACCAAATCGATTGCCCCGACACTGTTGCGCGCTTTTACCTCTTGAAGTTCATCGCATCCACGAATAAAGAAACAGACTAATTCACTTCCCTCGATATAAACCGCGCGCTGAACGACCGCTTTGAGGGTATAGTAGGAATCAACATGAAAGAAATTGCTTAAATCTTCAATCGATTTGATATCAGGTGTTTTAAAACGGGCAAAATCAGCGCTCGGTGCTTCAGGGATTACACTTCGAGGCGCACGGCGGGCTGCCTCTACATTCGCTCCGTATTCACACGTATCACATACGGCGAGGGTATCTTCACCGCTTCCCGCCAATACCATCAGTTCTTTTGACCCCGTTCCGCCGATCGCACCGCTGTCGGCTTCAACGATACGAAATTCTAGCCCCAAACGCTCCAAAATCCGTTTATATGCCGCTTCCATCGCATCGAATTCACGATCCAAATCCTCCGTAGTGGAATGGAAGCTGTAACCGTCTTTCATTACAAATTCGCGCCCGCGCATCAACCCGAATCTCGGACGCGCTTCATCACGAAATTTGGTTTTAATCTGATAGAGATTGATCGGGAGCTGTTTGTAGCTTGTAACACGGTTGCGGACGATATT
>CAZKJU010000098.1:0-7569 GCA_964553185.1 uncultured Sulfuricurvum sp. | reverse complement strand
TTGCATTGATAGGTGTCGGCGGTAAATAAAATCCCTGAGCCGTTTTTTTCGATAATGTAGCCGCAGCTCCCCTCGGTATGATCGGTTTTAAATGGGGTGAGGGTGATGTCATCGACACAGAAGGGAGATTCGAGATCCAGTTCTATAAGCTCTATGGTTTTATCGGTATGACCGATGAGGGTGATCTCTTCGAAATTAGGCCAAACGCGGTGGTTGAAGATAAATTGGCGCAGATCATCGAGGGTTGCTTTCAGGCCGTAAATCTTGAGGGAGATACTTTTTTGGGTGACGAAGAGATCGGCGAGAAAAGGGATATCAATGATGTGATCGAGATGCGAATGGGTGAGAAAAATATGCTCGATGGTAAAAACATCGTCTCCGAAGGTATTAATGAGGTTACCGGCATCGATGACACAGTGCTCGCTGACACGCAGGCATGTTGTCCCCTGTGTTGGGGTTCGGGTGCCGCCGGTTCCTAAAAATTCAATGCTATCCATATTTTCACCCCTGCGCTATGAGGATAAATTATAATACAAAATATGTGAAATGATGTTTTAATCGTAGGTGATTGTTTTATAAGCACCAAACATTCGATAATTTGGAGCAAGTTGTGTTATTCTTGTTCGCATGTAATAACAATTGCGCAAAGGAATCCAATGTCGCTCAAAGTTGTCCTCTCTCATAAAACACACTATAAATTTGACAAGCCGATCAATCTTTCACCACACGTCATCCGTCTCCGTCCCGCACCCCATAGCCGAACTCCGATCGAGGCATATTCGCTCAATATCAAACCTGAAGATCATTTTATCAACTGGCAGCAAGATCCGTTCGGGAACTATCTCGCACGGATCGTATTTCCTGAAAAGACGACAGAGCTCTCCATCGATGTGGAGGTCAAAGCGGAGTTGGTAAGCATTAACCCATTTGATTTTTTTGTCGAAGAGTACGCGACCAATTTTCCATTTAAATATAAAAAAGAGCTCAAAAAAGAGCTGACTCCCTATCTCAAGATAACGGAGCGGGGAAAGCGTCTAAGTGATTTCGTCAAATCGATCGATTTGACACCACGCAATATCAATGATTTTTTGGTAGAGCTGAACATGATGATTCATCAGCATCTAAATTATACCCTTAGAATGGAACCGGGAGTTCAAACGTGTGCGGTGACGCTCAAAGGCAAAACAGGTTCTTGCCGTGATTTCGCTTGGCTTTTTGTGCAGGTGCTTCGTCATCTCGGTCTTGCGGCTCGTTTCGTATCGGGGTATCTTGTGCAGCTCTCCGCCGATGTCGCCTCTCTCGATGGTCCGAGCGGCCCGGCGGAAGATTTTACCGATTTGCATGCATGGACGGAGGTTTATATTCCGGGTGCGGGGTGGATCGGATTGGATGCGACGAGTGGATTGTTTGCCGCAGAGGGGCATATCCCGCTGGCGTGTACGCCGAGCCCTGAGAGTGCTGCTCCGGTAGAGGGGGCAATGGATAAATGTGAGGTAGAATTTACCTACTCCAACACGGTAACAAGAGTTTTTGAATCCCCTCGTGTAACGAAACCTTATCGCGCCGAGCAGTGGGAAGCGATTGACGCACTTGGGTATAAAGTCGATAAAGAGTTGATGGAGAATGATGTCCGCCTCACGATGGGGGGAGAGCCGACATTCGTCTCCATCGATGATATGGAGTCCCCCGAATGGAATACGGAAGCGGACGGTCCTCATAAACGGGAGTTGGCAAATGTTCTCTCACGCAGGTTGCTTAAAACCTTCGGAAAAGGGGGATTGCTCCACCACGCACAGGGGAAATGGTATCCGGGAGAGCCTCTGCCGCGATGGATGAGTACCATCATCTGGCGGAAAGACGGACAGCCGATATGGCATAACCCCGATTTACTCGCCAGTTTGGATCAGACGTTCGATTACACTCCTGAGGATGCCAGAGCGTTTTTGGCAAAACTCTGTCTGAACTTGGGGATCAGTGATCAAAACATTCATGATGCGTACAACGATCCCCTTGTAGCATTGCTCCAAGAATCACTTTTGCCGGTCGATGTTGATCCGATGAAAGTGACACTCAAAGATTCACTGGAACGTCGTGCACTCGCAGATAGCCTCTCCAGCGGTATCGATAAGCCTGCCGGATTTGTGTTGCCTCTAAACTGGGGGATGACACGATGGGTGACCTGCCGATGGGAGTTTCGACGTTCTCAGCTCTTTCTCGCGCCGGGAACCTCTCCGGTAGGACTTCGTCTTCCACTCGATTCTTTGACTCATAAACCGCATGTGGAGCTAGAGCAAAGTTTTGAACCTGATCTATTCGGAGCATTTCCATCGTTGGGAGAATATCACAGTGCCGTCAAAGCACGCGCGGCAAAAGTAACCAAAAAGACGAAAAAAACGCATGATTATGAGGTATTCGTCCGCACGGCACTGAGCATCGAGATTCGGGAGCAAAAGCTCTTTATTTTCCTTCCCCCCATTACCAATACCGAAGCCTTTTTGGATTTGATCGCCTCGATCGAGGAGACGGCGGAAGCACTGAAGATGGCGGTGATGATCGAGGGGTATGAACCGGCTAACGATTTACGAATCGAAAAAATGCGGGTTACCCCCGATCCGGGCGTTATCGAGGTGAACATCCATCCCACTTCGAGTTGGCAGGAGTTAACCGAGGTCATCGATACCCTTTATGAGGATGCCCACCAATCGCGTTTGGGAACGCTCAAATTTATGCAAGACGGCAAGCAAATGGGAACCGGAGGGGGAAATCACGTCACGATTGGGGGACTGACTCCGAGTGACAGTCCGCTGTTACGAAACCCTGATCTTCTCCGTTCTTTGATTACTTTTTGGCAGCACCATCCGAGTTTGTCGTACCTTTTCTCAGGGCAGTTTATCGGACCCACTTCCCAAGCGCCGCGTGTGGATGAGGGACGTTTGGAAAATCTCTATGAGCTTGAAATCGCCTTTAACCAAATTCCTGAGAATGAAGAGGTGCCGTTTTGGCTCACCGACCGACTTTTCCGTCACATGCTCACCGATTTAACGGGAAATACGCATCGCAGTGAGTTTTGTATCGATAAACTCTACTCCCCTGATTCCTCGACCGGACGGTTGGGAATTTTAGAGTTACGCGGATTCGAGATGCCGCCACACGCGCAGATGTCCCTGATGCAGATGTTGCTGGTTCGTACCCTTGTATCGCTGTTTTGGAAAAAACCGTACAAACACAAACTGGTACGGTGGGGAACACAACTGCACGATAAATTTTTGATCGAGCATTATGTTCGTGAAGATATTCGTGACATCGTTGAGTTTTTACGCTCCGAGGGGTATGCGTTTGAGAATGACTGGTTTAATCCGTTTTTCGAGTTTCGTTTTCCACTGTACGGCATGAGTACGATCGAGGGGATTCACTGTGAACTGCGCGGCGGGATCGAGCCGTGGAATGTACTGGGAGAAGAGTCGAGTTCGCAGGGGACTGCCCGTTATGTTGACTCCTCTCTGGAACGGGTACAGGTGCGGGTGCGCGATTTTGTGAGTGAACGCTATGTCTTAACGTGTAACGGAGTGCGTGTTCCTCTCGTCTCTACGGGGGTAGAGGGAGAATACGTTTCTGGGGTACGTTACCGTGCATGGCAGCCGTGGTCAGCGCTCCATCCGACTATCGGAGTCGATACGCCGCTCGTCTTTGATATCGTCGATACATGGAATCGCAGGTCGATGGGAGGATTCACCTATTTCATCGCCCATCCGGGGGGACGAGCGTATGATACGTTCCCGATCAACACGCTCGAAGCACAATCGCGCCGTATCAGCCGATACTGGGGATTCGGACATACCCAAGGGGAGATGGATGAGATTCATGAGCCGATGATCCGTGAGCAAGAGCTGATGGGAGAAGAGGGAACTTCACGAAAAGTATTAGCCCATCCGAAACAAAAAGTCTTTACCTATCAAGAGCTTCCGGGATCACTCGAATACCCGCATACTCTCGATTTACGCCGCAAATGGAGCCCTAATGGATAATAGGGTAAAATTCGTTACTTTATTAAAAAGGTAACGGTTTGGATTTGATGTTTGAACACTATTCTCAAAGCTCATTGCACGATGAGATGTTTGATCAGGATAAAAATATTCGTCCCCATTGGGCGGCATTAAAAAGTAATCTTGAAAAAATAGGACTAGAACAACTCATTTCCAAACAAAAAGAGATCGATTGGCGTTTAGAAGACAACGGTGTCACCTATAATGTTTACAACGATCCGGGAGGGTTAAACCGTCCATGGAAACTCGATCCTATCCCTTTAATCATCGAAGAAGAGCAATGGAAAATAGTCGAAAAAGGGTTAAAACAGCGTTGTAAACTCTTTAACCTCTTATTGCAAGATATTTACGGTGAGCAAAAAACGATTAAAGACGGAATCATTCCGATGGAGGTCATTTACGCTCACGGCGGCTTTATGCGCGAGATGCACGGGTTGCAATCTCCTCTCGTTATTTATGCCGCCGATATGGCGCGAGGACCGGATGGAAAACTGTGGGTGATCAATGACCGTACTCAAGCCCCCTCAGGTTTAGGGTACGCGATCGAAAATCGTCTGACGATGAACAGTGCGATGCAGGATCTTTTTGAGGGGATCTCTGTTCAGAGACTGTATGATTTTTTTGAAACTTTTAAAGCTCTGTTCCAAAATAACAACCGAAATTTTGATCCTCTCAATGTTCTCCTCTCTCCGGGACCTCATAATGAAACCTATTTTGAGCATGCGTATCTCAGTTCATTTTTAGGGCTGACGTTGGTTCAAGGGCAGGATTTACTGGCTAAAAATGGTGCGGTATGGTTGAAAAGCCTTAAAGGTCTTCGCCGTGTCGATACGATTTTACGCCGTGTGGATGAAAACTATTGTGATCCGCTAGAGCTTCGTTCCGATTCTCAGCTGGGAGTTGCCGGATTAGTGCAAGCTCTCAGATCCGGCGGCGTCGGGATGATCAACCCACTGGGAAGCGGTGTTCTGGAAAATCTTGGATTAAACCCGTTTATGCCTCATTTGGCCCGTTATTTTCTCGATGAAGAACTGATCTTACCTCAAATAGCTACATGGTGGTGCGGTCAGGCCAAAGAGTTAGAGTATGTGTTGGAGAATTTAGAGCGTTTGATTATCAAAACCATCGATAGGATGGATATCAAACACACCTATGTGGGGAAAACATTGAGTAAAAAAGAGCTGAGTGCTCTTCGAAAATCGATTCTTGAACAACCCCATCGCTATGTTGGACAAGAAGAGGTAGAGTTCGCCAACTGTCCAACTCTGATCAAAGAATCGATTGAACCCCGTAAAGCGGTTATTCGTGCCTATACGATAGCTCAAGAGGACACCTATACCTTGATGCCGGGAGCCTTGGTCCGTGTGGGTATGAACAGCGATTCTTTGATGGTATCCAACCAATTCGGGGGGAGCAGTAAAGATTTATGGGTATTAGGGGAGTCGCACAGTGTTCCGCTCACTCCGATATTTCACGCCAATAGCGCGTTTGAAAATTCGTTTGAAAATATCCCAAGCCTTCGGGCAGAAAATCTGTTTTGGCTGGGACGATATTTGATGAGAGCGATTATTACGTCACGTATGATCCGAACTACACTGAAATACATGACCAATGCTTCCCGTTACGATCAGGTCTCAAACGCTCAAACAGCGGAGATGTTGGGTAAAACACTCACCCATGTGACGATGACCTACCCGGGATTTTTAGAAGTGAGCAGAGATGTTTCCCCTTTTGAGGAAATCGCTTCGGTGAGTTTTAACAGTAGACGGGTGGGGAGTTTGGCACAAATTATTACGATGCTCTCCAACACCAACACCTACGCCAAAAACCTTTTACCCCTCGAAGCTTCCCGCATATATGACCGACTTGGTTTAGAGTGGAATCAGTTTTGCCGTGAAGAGAATCCTCATCCTCGTTATATGATCCATAACCTCGATAAATTGCTCATGCAACTCATGGCGTACAAAGAGTTGATCCAAGAGAGTTTATTTACCGATCAGGGATCGTTACTCTACGAGATCGGCGCACGTATAGAGAGATCACAACTGTTGATTTCAAAAGCGAGAAGTTTACTCACACCGGCATATGATGGCATCAGCGAATATGAAGTGTTAGAAACCCTTCTAAGCACTTGTGAGAGTTTAAATGCGTATCGTGCCCGTTACCGCTCAACCTATGTCATGCGCAATGTGATTGAGTTTTTAGTGCTGGATATTAATTTTCCGAAATCGTTGATTAGTGAAATTGAAGGATTAATGAAGTTGCTTCCACAGTTGCCGAAGTTTAAAAACGCTACCTATCTGACACGGTACGAAGAACCGATATTTGAAGCCTTTTCAATGATACGTTTAAGTAAATTAGATGACCTTTGTGCGCTCGAAGAGGAAGAGTACATTCGAAGCGGACTCGATTCATTGCTCTCACAACTCTCCTCTCGTTTACTCCTTGCTTCGGGTGAATTATCCAAAACCTATTTTGCACATTATGATGAGTAGAAAATGATATATACCATTTACCACAGCACCCGATTTGTTTATCAGCATGAGGTAGGGTTTAGCCATAACCTGATCCGTCTTCAGCCAAGAGATACCGTGACACAAAAAGTGCTCAATTTTGATCTTACCATCGAACCTGTTGCTGCTGAGTGTGAGGGATATGATGATTTTTTCGGAAATCATTTGCACCACCTTTTAGTACGTGAACCCCATACTATCCTGAGTGTCGCGGCACAATCACGAGTCGAGATAGATTTAGCCTCCCTAGAGCGGCTTCAAGAAAATCGTACGAAGGTGCTTGCACTAACGTATGCTCAGGCACAGGAACGGATGATATTTTTAACCACTGAAATTCTTGAGGCGAAGCAATTTATGTTAAAAAGCCCTCTTTTATCTATTGCATCAGCGGAGATTGTTGCTTATGCTATGGACTCCATCAAGCCTGAACGCTCTTTGTATGAGGGAGTTATGGAATTTATGGAGCGGATCTATAAAGATTTTTCGTTTGTTAGCGGATTTAGTGATCTCAGTACTCCTGTCGAAACTGTTTTTGCAGAAAAAAAAGGGGTATGTCAAGATTTCGCCCATTTTGCCCTAACCGCATTACGAGGTATGGGGTTGTGCGTACGCTATATGAGCGGTTATATCGAGACTACACCACTGCAAGGGGCTGAAAAATTATTCGGTTCCGATGCATCACACGCATGGTTCTCGGTTTTTTTCCCCGGATTTGGATGGTTTGATTTTGATCCGACCAACAACATGGTTCCCTTCGATCAGCATATCATTTTAGGATTTGGGCGTGATTATGGAGACATCTCTCCGATGCAAGGTGTCGTAAGCGGAAGTGGTTCGAGTCATTTAGGAGTGATGGTAGATGTTTCTCGGGAGTAAAATCTTCTGAAACCCTATATATAATGAACAATCTGATACGTTTAGAAATCTTTTTCAAAATTTCATGAAATTTCTTCCAATTACCTCTTGACTTCTTTAATCTTTTCCCCTATAATTCCCGTCCACAAACGATGAGA
>CAZKJU010000097.1:0-7591 GCA_964553185.1 uncultured Sulfuricurvum sp. | reverse complement strand
CTTCCGTATGAGGTTCGGCCTGAATAAAATAGGGATAATGGTACTGTTTTGCCAACTCTTCGATATCCCCTCTTGGATCGATCACCACAAACGGGATTTGATTCGCGCGGAGCTGTTTTGTTACCTGAATGGCATATTCGTTATGGTAACAGATGACAAAATGTTTTTTGAGACGGGCAATACGATACAACATTTTTCGCTCCTTGAGTATTCGTTTCAGTTCGCCTTGATTAATGATATCAACAGAAATTAAAATGACAAACGTAAAAAGTGCAGATCCAAAAATAATGAGAGTGATAGTAAAAAGTTTACCCCAATCGGAAAATTCTCCTTCTTTCAAGGCTCCAAAACCAACCGATGTGATAGTGTAACCGGTCTGAAACAATCCGTCTATCAACGTATAGTCTTCGATAACGATGTAACCGACAGTACCAACAATCATACATAATTGAAGCAGTATAAGAGGGAGACGAAAAGGTAAAAATTGGGAATAAAGCTCAGCGCCTAGAGTGATCTCGGGCTTGGGAGATGGCTCCCAATTGAGAAATTTCTGCAGTTTTCGTAAGAGATTCAACGTAAACCCTTCAGGGGACGTTTACGAATCTTTTTTGAGAGTACGAAGCTCTGATGCAGCGATTTTAAGTTTTTTGGTAGTACCGTCTTCAAGCGTTACGCGAACAGTACGAAGGTTTGGTAAAAAACGACGCTTAGTTCTATTTTTCGCGTGGGAAACATTGTTCCCGCTCATTGGGCCTTTACCGCTAATAGCACATTTTCTTGCCATTTTGAGGCTCCTTGCGTAAATTTAGGTTGCGAATTTTATCTCATACAACCCAAAGTTTACCTTAAGTAATGGGTTAAATTTTAATAAAGGCTTCTTTAATCAATACGCCATTACAATTAGCCAACACTTAATAATCGATTGGAAACGTGCGCCCGTGATAACCCAAGAAGAAATTTCGCATTACATCCAAAATATCCCCCCGACTCCCGCTATTGTCAAACAAACCCTTGAATTTGTCCGAGTAGGTGATTTAACCAAAGCGGCCAAATCTGCCGAAAACGATCCGGCACTGCGACTTTACCTCATAACGCTTATTAACCGTCCCATTTACGGATTTCGAAATGAGGTACACGATATCGCCCAAATCTTCGGGATTTTAGGAACATCTACAACGCAACAGATTTTATACCATTATCTACTGACCCTTTTAGCTCCGAAAGAGTGGAAACTTTTTACCCTTAACAACCATGCATTTTACGATTTGCAGGCATCTCTCAGCCGAAAATGGGAAAAAATTCTCAGACATCTGAATCTCCTCAACCACGATACCGAAAGTGCCATCACCCTGTTGCCCGCAAGCATCATAGTCTGTGACGCCCTTTTCGGAGATCATAAAAGTGACGTAGAGCAGCTGCGGAGTGTCAAAGCGCTCGATTACAACACAATCCTCTACCGTCTGTGTAACCAATCGTTGTTCGATATATGCACCATCATTGCCGATAAATGGGAAATGTCCCCTGCAATCAGCCGAATCGTCCATGCGGCCTCAGGATTGGATCAAGAGGTCGCACCGAACGAGAAAATTTTAGCTCAATGGATCCATTTGCTCCTTTTTTATGAGTTGAGCCAAAGCAGCTATGTAGAAGCCGGGCTCAATGAGTTTATCGATTTTCAAATCGAATTTGTCCAAGATATATATGAATCTTTTATGCAGGTGGTGGAGTACGATGAGAGCAACCGTTAAAGGGAGAGTCGCCGTCTTTACACCGCAAGGTTTTTTAGATGGCAATAACGCCCCTTCATTTTTAAACCTTGATGATATAAGGGCTACTGAAGCACTCAATGTTGATATGCTTTTGGTATCTCTGAAAAAAGTGATCTTTTTCAATAAAAACGGATTGGATGTTTTTATAAAACTCATGCTCTCCATCCGCAATCAAAAGCATATTTCCATCGGCCTATGTGATTACGATGCCGCTAAATTTAAAACCATCAAAGCGTTTTATGGGAGCAATCTGAATTTTTCCCTTTTCCGTACCGAAAAAATTGCGGAGCTTTTCGCCCCCACCAACAAAAGTGACCCAAAAACCGTCCTCCTTTATAATGATGACCCCTCTCAACGCTCCGCAATGGCAATCGAACTTTTCGATTACGGGCATAATCCTGTTATAGCACAAACCAAAAAAGAGTTTGATGAAAAAAAACAAAACCCTGATCTCTATTACGCCATTATCGAAGATACTTATTTAGGATTGTTCGGCCAAAAGATCGCAACCCGCGTCACCGGAAATGCAATCATTTATACTATTGCCAACTTTCTCGATGCCGAAATCGGCAACACCTTTAATATCGCCTACCATAATAACTCTTTGAATGTCGGTTTTCGCCTCTTTATTTTTGATGCCTATAAAGTGGTTTCAATGAATGTCCATGCACTAAACTTTTTTACCAAACTTGCCTCTTCGGCTGCTGAGTACAATGCAACCATCTGTTTTGTCGGGCTCACATTTGAAAAAACACCGCAAACTTTTAAAAATGATCTCGAAGATGCCGGTATCGTTTTTTTCGACAACATGGACGATATCCTCAAAAACAAAGAGCTTCTTCAAGAACTCGGAGGCAGCAGTGCTGCAGCATCGAAACAAGTACGATCATTGAATAAAGCACTTGTTAATGAGCTCCCCCACTTTATCGATGCCACTGTTTCTACCATTGCCATGATGACGAACACCAAAGCTACCAAAGAAGCAATGAACGTTCAAACACTGGATATTCATAACAGCGCAAACCAATACGCCAGTTCAATCGGATTTTATGGGGATGTGGATGGGATGATTATCCTTGTATTCCCAAAAGAGATCGCCAAAAAAGCGTGTGAGCTCCTCATTGGAGAAGCAACCCAAGACGAAGAGATTATTTTGGACTCGTTGGCGGAATTTGTCAACATCATCGGCGGTCGTGCGAAAGCGTTGCTAGGAGAAAAAAAACTTCATGTCGACATTACCCTCCCTCGTACTTATGGGGATGTCGATTCACTGATGGAGATGGCACAAAATAAAAAAGGGGTGCAGGTAAACCTTAGTTTTGAGGGAAGTAACTTTATCTTTTTCCTGACACGATAGTTTTTTCGCTAAAATAACGAAAATATTACTCAAGGTGTCTTTTATGCTCGTTGCCCCAAGTGTCCTCTCTGCCGATTTCGGTAATTTAGCGCGTGATGTCCGTGCCATTTGTGACGCTGAGTGCGACTTGGTACACGTTGATGTTATGGATGGACATTTTGTCCCCAACCTCACCATCGGGCCGGTTGTCGTCAGTGCCATCGCACAAGCGGCGACCAAACCTCTCGATATTCACCTTATGGTGCAGAACAATACCTTTTTCGTCGATTTGTTTGCTCCTCTCAAACCCGAGTACATCACGTTTCATATCGAAGAGGAGAAACACCCTCACCGCCTTGTACAACATATTAGATCACTCGGTATTAAACCGGGGATCGTTCTCAATCCGCACACCCCTGCCGAATCGGTAGAGTACCTTCTCGGTGATGTCGATATGGTTCTCGTGATGTCGGTGAATCCGGGATTCGGAGGACAAAAATTTATCCCAACCGTTGTTGAAAAAATCAAACGCCTTAAATCGTTACGAGACCGTATTAATCCTGATTGTCTTATCGAAATCGACGGCGGTGTCGGGAGCAAAAACATTCATGAACTCAAAGATGCCGGTGTCGATGTCTGTGTTGCCGGAAGCTATGTATTTGGACAAGCCGATTATAAAGCCGCAATCGAAAGTCTAAAAGTTTAACATGCGGGTCAAGATTTGCGGTATCACGAATTTTGAGGATGCGATGGTCGCTATCACAGCCGGTGCCGATGCCCTCGGATTTGTCTTTTATCCCGAATCTCCCCGCTATATTACCCCTGAAAATGCCAAAGCCATTATCCAAAAACTTCCCCCTTTTGTCGAAAAAGTGGCTCTTTTCGTCAATGAAACACCTGAAGCCGTCCGTTCGCTCTGTTTAGCTACAGGGTGTACCCTCGCCCAAATTCATTTTGATGTTGACGATGATTATTTTACTCAGACCAATTTCCCGACACTTCGGGTTGTCCGCGCCAAAAAACGTGAAGACATTTTAGAACATTCAGACGAATACCGCCTCATCGATGCCTATTGCGAAGCCTACGGCGGTGCAGGCAAGCGGCTGAATATCGAATGGTTCGATGGGATTGATTGCTCTAAAATCATCCTCGCGGGGGGACTTGATCCCGATAATGTAGCGAGCCTCAAAGCGTATGGTTTTTACGGTGTGGACGTCAGCAGCGGCGTTGAAGCCTCGCATGGGATAAAAGATTCTTCTAAAGTCATCTCCTTTGTCCAAAAGGCAAAGATGTGACATTATCCGATCCAAAAACACTCTCACGGCTCTCAAAAACCGGTATCCCTAAACATGAATTTGAAAATGCTTTGGGGTCCGAGTCTGACTTTACCTTAGAGCTCTTAAAAGCCCAAGGGATGAATATCGTCCTCCGCAATGATCTCTATATTTTTGAAACACTTCTCACCCGTGTTGAAGACACCCTTTTTTGTATCGTCGATGTTGAATCCAACGGTTCTAAACCCTCACGCGATCAAATCATCGAAATTGGGGCTGTCAAACTTCAAAATGGTCACATTCTCGATACCTATGAGAGTTTAGTCTACTGCAACTCAATCTCCGATCAGATTCAAGAGATTACCGGAATCAGTGTTGAACAAACCCTTAAAGCCCCTGCAATGGGGAAAATAATGCGGGAGTTTCGCCTCTTTTTAGGGGATGCCGTATTTGTCGGTCATGATGCCAAATTTGACTACAACTTTGTCTCTGCGATGATGGAGCGGGTGGGACTTCAAAAGCTTCTCAACCGCTCTTTGTGTACAATCGATCTCGCAGAGAGAACCATTGAGTCGGAACGTTATGGATTGAAATATCTCAACGAACAGCTAGAACTTTATAAAGAGGCTACCCACCATCGTGCCCTCTCCGATGCTATGACTACAGCAAAACTTCTCAAAAGGACACTTGCCCTTATACCCCATACAATTCATAATGCAGAAGAGTTGATTGCATTTTCAAAAGAGGCAAAACGGCTAAAAAGGTTGAAAGTTAAAAAAGAAGAGAAAAAGGAAGAATAAGGCTTTGCCTTATTCCGAAAAACGTCCCATACCGACAAGACGGTTATAACGCTTATCAAGACGCTCCGCATCGCTAAGTTTGCGCAGATCATTTACTTGGGTCATAAAATAAGTTTTAAGGGCACTTACCGCTCCCTCTTTATCACGATGTGCACCGATAAGCGGTTCATCGATAACATCATCGATCAAATCGAGTTCTTTGAGATCCGCAGAGGTGATTTTAAGTGCTTTAGTTGCTGCTTCAACCTTGGTCGGGTCATTCCACAAAATTGCCGAACACCCCTCAGGAGAGATGACACTAAATACCGAATAACGCATCATAGCCAGACGATCGGCAACACCGATAGCCAGTGCTCCACCGCTTCCACCCTCACCGATTACAACCGATACGGTAATCGTATTGAGGTTTGAAAGCTCTAATAAATTGCGCGCAATCGCTTCACTTTGGTTCCGCTCTTCCGCACCAAGCCCCGGATAAGCACCCGGAGTATCGATCAGCATCAAGAGCGGAATGTTAAACTTTTCTGCCATTTTCGCGGCACGAAGTGCTTTACGGTACCCTTCAGGATGCGGCATACCGAAATTGCGCTTGAGCTTATTTTTGGTTCCACGCCCTTTTTGCTCTCCGATCACCATCACACGCTCATCACCGATATAACCCATATAACAAATGATCGAAAGGTCATCACGGAAATGGCGATCCCCATGAATCTCGTATTTTTTATCCAATAAAAGATTAATGTAATCGAGTGCATATGGACGATCCGCATGACGTGCAAGCTGCAGCTCTTGGTAAGGAGAGAGATTTGCGTAGGTTTTTTGAACCTCTTTATCCAAATCCTGCTTGAGTATCTCTACCGCATGGTGATCATAACGCACTTCTGCGGCAATAATCTCTTCTTGAATTTGACGAATATTTTGTTCAAAATCTAAATAGGTAGCCAAAGGCTTGCCCTCTTATATTTTTTTGAAGATAACGACACCGTTGGTGCCGCCAAATCCAAATGAGTTAGACATAACAACGTTCAACTCTGCTTTACGTGCTACGTTTGGAACGATATCCAAATCACAGTTTTCATCCGGGTTAACGTAGTTGATGGTCGGAGGGATGATACCATCACGCATCGCCATAATACTAATAACCGCTTCAATACCGCCGGCAGCACCCAAACAGTGACCCGTTTGCCCTTTTGTTGAACTCACCGGAGGACAATTCTCTTTTCCGCCAAATGCGATTTTAAGAGCCGCTGTCTCATTTTTATCGTTAGTAGGGGTACTGGTTCCGTGCGCATTCACGTAATCGACTTTTGGACTTCCCGCCATTTTGAGCGCCGCTTTCATCGCACGCAATGGCCCCTCAAGACTTGGAGTAGTGATATGATTTGCATCACCGCTCTCTCCAAAACCAATCACTTCAGCGTAAATGCGCGCTCCGCGCGCCACTGCCGCATCATACTCTTCAAGTACCAATGCCGCAGCACCCTCACCCATAACAAACCCGTCACGATCCGCATCAAACGGACGTGATGCATGTTTTGGATCATCATTACGGGTAGAGAGCGCTTTCATCGATGCAAATAATCGCCGATTCTGCCGCAACAACCAACATCTGATCCGCACCGCCGATCATGATTGTTTTAGCCGCTTCGCTCACTGCATGCGTTCCAGCCGCACACGCCGTTACCGCAGAAAGGTTCGGTCCTTGCAAACCGTGATCGATCGTAATGAAACCGCCGAGCATATTAACCAAAGCCCCCGGGATAAAGAAAGGAGAGATACGGCGAGGCCCTTTGGTCTCTAGGATAATCGAATTTTTCTCGATAGAGGGAAGTCCGCCGATACCCGATGCGGCATCAATACCGAAACGCTCTTTATCAAAATCTTCAGGAAAGTTAGCATCCGCCATCGCTTCTTGCGCAGCTTTAATACCAAGCTGGATAAAACGGTCCGCTTTTTTAACCTCTTTAGGGTCCATAACACTTTCAGGATCGAAGTTTTTCACCTCACCGGCAATTTGCGCACTTTGTGTCGAAGCATCGAAAATCGTGATCATATCGATCCCGCATTCACCTTCACAAATTGCTTTGAATGAGCTCTCTTTATCATGACCAAGCGCATTGATCATTCCCATTCCGGTTACTACTACTCTTTTCACATTCTCTCCTGATGGTGGATGGTCTGAAACTTTGGCTCCATTAAGCCAAACTCTTAGACCATGATTTTTTAGATTGAGGTTATCGAGGCTGAACCTCGATAATGGTATTAGTTTTTGCTTTGGATGTAGTTGATTACATCTTGAACAGTTTGGATTTTTTCCGCTTCGTCATCAGGGATTTCGATATCGAATTTCTCTTCAAGAGCCATTACCAATTCAACAACGTCAAGGCTGTCAGCGCCAAGATCTTCTACGAA
>CAZKJU010000096.1:0-7667 GCA_964553185.1 uncultured Sulfuricurvum sp. | reverse complement strand
TCCCCGCAATAAAATTATTATGCTGAGCTTTGTTGAGTAAACTTACCAATGCATTGCGTCGTTTCGAGAGAAACGGGTGATCGATTTGTCCCGGATCTCCCATGACGACGAGGCGTGTTTCATCCCCCATGCGGGTTCCGATGAGTTTGAGGGTGGCATTGGTCATGTTTTGCGCTTCATCGATGATGACAAATTTTCGCGAGATGGTTGTTCCTCGCATATGGGCGATGTCCATGACTTCGATATTGTATTTTTTCATAAACACTTCGGTGGCATTTTCCCGCTTGACCGAGTTGGTATTTCCGGTGTATTCGACACGTGCGTCGATAGAGCGTTTACTCTGGTGTTCAATCGTAAAGTTGACGGCGGCGTAGAGCGGGTACATGAAAAAGCCGAGTTTTTGCTCTTCATCCCCTTTACGAAATCCAAGTTCTGCTTGCTGATCATTAGAGGTGACGGTGTTACGGGCGTAGACGATCCCCTCGACAATCCCCTCTTCGACCAGCTCTAGCCCTGCTTGGAGTGCGACGAGTGTTTTACCTGATCCGGTAGAGCCGGAGACAACGGTAACATAGTTTTGGGGATGGGTCATCATCGCGTAATAGAACTTTTGTTCCAGATTGAGCGGACGGACGAGTTCTTCGCTGAAGTGTTCTCCAAAACGGCGATCAAAATCGCACCACTCGATTTGGTTGTTAAAACAAAATGCGTGGCGTTGAATCCCTGTTTCGTACGTTTCAGCGGTGGTGCTAAGCGCTTTTTGAACAAAAGTGATTTGATCGAAATTGTGATGCTCCACTTCGCTCGGAATGGATGGGTTTTCTTCGTATTCATAGGTATAGGTAAAATCGATTTGTTCGGGTGCTTCGACACTGCTGTTGCGGATACTTTGGGTTTGGATCCCCCGTATCTCTGCGGCGATACGAAATGACATATCGTTGCTCAGGAGGGTTAAATCATAGTCATCCGCTATCTCTGCGATTTTGGCGTCATTGATCCCTTTGGGTTCGGAGAAATTATGGGTTACACGGTAATTTTCACGATGAACAATAAAAAGATCGATGAGGTTGGCTTCTCCACCGTGGAGCGAGCGATCAAAGTTGAGGGATAGACGATAATAGCGGTCGTTTTTACACGCATCCATATCGACATGATTACGGACACATTCGGGAAGCTCTATGAAGCTGATTGGTTCGCCCCATGCCGCATCGGCGAGACGGAAGAACTCCCGCGCCTGAAATCCCGCTTCGGATCGCATATCATCTTTTTTGCTGTTAAGCTCAGCCAAAACGACATTGGTAATCACGACACCGTTGTGATTTTCATCACTGATTCGTAAAATGTTGGTTGGATCATCTAAGATAACGGAAGTGTCGAGGAGATAGCAGTTTTGAGTTGGACTCATCACAAAGAACCCTTTTTATAGGAATTCTTTATGGTAGTGAAAGAAAGCTTAAATATTTATACGTAGTAGTTTTTTATGCCGCTCATGGTTGAACCCATGTTGAGAAGTATCATATCGGCAACAACTAGTGCTGCCATCGATTCGGCAACGACTGAACCGCGTACCGCGACACAGGGATCATGACGCCCTTTGAGGGAGACGCTAACGCTTTCGTTGTGAGTATTAGTGCTCTCTTGATCTATAAAGATCGAGGGGGTTGGTTTGAAATGGACACGAACGATGACATCGTCTCCGTTGCTCATACCCCCCAAAATTCCCCCTGCATGATTGGATTTAAAACCACTCGGGGTGATGGGATCGTTGTTTTCACTGGCGAGAAGTTCGCTACTTCGAATCCCTTCTCCGATTTCAACCGCTTTGACGGCGTTGATCCCCATCATCGCTGAGCCTAATACCGCATCGAGTTTGTAATAGAGTCCTTGCCCCAGTCCGATCGGGAGACCGCTGATTTTTACGGTAGCGACACCGCCGACGGAGTCGTGAGCGTTTTTGGCCTCTAAAATAGCCGCTTTTTGAGCTTCTTCAACACTTTTATCAAGAGCATAAATAGGGCTGTTTTTAGGATAATTAAAATCGAGGGATTGTGCTTCGATACCGTGAATCGCACTGATACCGCTTTGAAATGTAATGCCGAGTTGTGACAGCATCAGCTTTGCCACAGCACCCCCTGCCACGCGAGCGGCGGTTTCACGCGCACTTGAACGCCCGCCGCCGCGATAATCGCGCAGACCGTATTTGTGAAAATAGGTAAAATCGGCATGCCCCGGACGAAAAATATCTTTTACATTCGAGTAATCGCCGCTTTTTTGGTCGGTGTTGTAGATCACCATCATAATCGGTGTTCCGGTGCTGAGCCCTTCGAATACGCCGCTGAGGATTTCAACTTTGTCATCTTCTTTGCGGGCGGTGGCGAACTCATTTTGTCCCGGTTTGCGACGGTTTAGCTCGCCTTGGATAAATGCTTCGTCGATTTCAAGCCCTGCGGGGACACCATCGAGTAGACAGCCGATTGCTTTGCCGTGTGATTCTCCAAACGTACTAATGGTAAAACGCTCACCGAACCGATTCATTTGAGCTCCTTGTTTAGCATATCTAACGCAATCTGTGCCGCTTCTTGCTGTGCGTGTTTCTTACTTTTTCCGCATGCTGAGGCGTAGCGTTTGCCATCGATGATGACGGCCACTTCGAACTCTTTTTTGTGATCCGGTCCGTGAGCGGCAATGAGTTGATATTCGGGTGTGATGCCGTAGCGTGCCTGTGTAATCTCTTGGAGTGAGGTTTTGTAATCTTTAAACAGTGAATCGAGTGAGATATCAGGGTGAACCAGCTCGAGAAATTTGATGGTGATCTCTTGCACTTGCCCTAAACCCGTTTCGAGATACATCGCACCCATGACTGCTTCAAAAGCATTGGCAAGTAAAGAGCTTTTGGTACGTCCGCTGTTGTTCTCTTCGGCATTGGAGAGATAGATGTACTCTCCGAGATTGAGGTGATTTGCTAATGCGGTAAACCCATCTTCGTTGACGAGTGATGCTCGCATTTTGGAGAGTTTTCCCTCGTCATATCCGCGAAATTTGGTATAGAGATACTCTCCGACAATGAGATCGAGTACCGCATCTCCCAAAAACTCTAAGCGCTCATTATTGCAGGGCTTCTAGGTTGTTCATTGCTCTTTTTTTCCTTGTTTAAATTTTTCCGCTTCTTCTTTGGCGATAACGTCACACCGTTCATTCTCCGGATGGCCGTTATGACCGCGTACCCAGATACCGTTTATGCGATGTCCGGAAGAGACACGGATATACTCTTGCCACAGATCGGGATTTTTTACCTTGGCAAAGTGGCGTTTGACCCATCCCTCCAGCCATTCATTGATCCCTCGAATCACGTAGGATGAATCTGAGATGACAGTCACTTCACAGGGCTCCTTTAGGGCACGCAACCCTTCGATTACCCCTAGTAACTCCATCCGATTATTGGTGGTATGCTCTTCTCCGCCGCTGATAATCCGCTCTTTATCGCCATAGCGCAGAATCGCTCCGAATCCACCCGGTCCTGGGTTACCGAGAGCCGAGCCGTCACTGAAGAGAGTTATTTTCTTCAAACCGTTCCTTTGAAAGATTCATAATACTTTGCACACTATCGATTGCATGACAATGAGGACAGCGGTGAAACGGTAAAAACGAAATTTGGTTACACTCATCACACGTGTATTCAAACTGCAATGTCGCTTTTGCCGCACTGCAGCGTCGCAGGGTAATCAGTGTATCAAGCTCAAATTTTGAACTTCCCTCTGCTAGTTCAAGCGAGCCTCTTGCGCTGAAAAGCTCACGAAGATAGGTGTTGCTTGCAATTATATCCAAATCAAGATTTTCCTCCCCTACACGCCATAGCACATCACTCAGACGTTCGCTGAGGGATTGATCGAAATGTTTCCATCCCAAAAGGGGACGGTAGGTAAAAAGCCACTCAAAAATCATATACCCCAATCGGCGATGGGTTTCGTAAAATTCGATGAGCCGGAGTGCTTTTTCATCGAGGCTGATCCGATGGTCACAAATGAGAATGCGGCACTCCAGATAGAGCTTTTCACTTACTGTTTCGGGGTTGAGCTCTTGGAGCGATTCCATCACTTCGAGTGCTTTATCATATTGTTGCAATTGCTCGTATATGAGGACTAAAAAGTGTAGAGCTTGCGGTGTTCTTGGAGCTTTCGAGAGGATTTGGAGAAAGCTTTGACGTGAGCGTTCTAAAAAACCTGCTTTAAAAAAGCTTTTCCCCAGCAGTAATAATGCATCTTTTTGAAAAATAGGATCGCGGTTTTTGGAGAGGAGGGCGTGATAGATTTCTACGCTTTTTTCGTAATTTCCCTGATGTTCGAAGCTTTGGGCCAATAATAGCCATGATTCACTGGTGAGGGAGTTGGTCTGTACTTGTTCGAAGAGTTTTGCTTCCCCTTCGAGTGATTCGAATTTTCCTAAAAAAGATTCCAGATCACGGTGCTCACGCGATGCTTTGTATCGTCCCCACCAGTAACTCAAAAATGAGAGGATAAAGAGGAGGATAAAAAAAACGACAACACCAAAGAGGGGATCGCGAAATTCAATAAAAAATGTGTCCATGACGTATTATAGCTTTTGAAAGGTTATTTCGCGAATAGTTCGTGTTTTTGGATCGATTTGGTAGCGAATGGAGGGTTCATCGGTGTTTTGGCAGAGATTGTTGAGACATTTCAATGACTCAGTCTGAGGGAGAGGATCGCCTAATCCGAGGTTGTTTTTGGTTTTGATCTGGCTCGAAAGGATATAGATGGCAGAGATCTTTTTACCAGAGGGATCGGAGACGATTTGGGCGATCGGACTATCACCCCGTTTCATCTGGAGTATTGTGTTGCTTTGATCCGAGGAAATTTGGCTCAATTTTTCAAAGGTGAAACCACTTAGAGAGGTGGTAATTTGATTAAATGGGGTATCGGGGTGGATTGCTCCAAGACCTTCCTCACTGATGGTGAGGGGATAGGGGAGGGTAGTATTTTGGGAACTGCATCCGATGAATAACAATGCGATCAAAAGTGTGCGAATAATCAAAAGATTCGCTCCACCATCAGCTGCAGTGAGACACGCCCGTTCCATTCGTTTTTGTTGACGGTGTAGCTGCATGACATTTTTTTGTTCTCGGGACATTCGAGTGTCCGTCGAAACGCGATAAGTTCAAGCGTTTTTGGACTTACGTGAGACGGACGAAGCTCGATACGGCTGTGGGATTGATCACTGCCAAAGCGTTTGACCGCGACGACATCAGCTTCGCGGATCAGAAATCTCGGACGGGGATTCCCCTCGCCGTAGGGCTCAAACCGCTCCAAAAGCTCTAAAAGCTGAAAATTGATCATCTCATGCTCTAGCTCCCCGATGATCTCATTGTGGGGAATGAAATCAGCAGGGTTGATATGTTTGGCCGCTTCATTAATCCCTTGACGAAATGCTTCTACTGCGTCACTGTTCATGGAGAGTCCCGCCGCCATTTTGTGGCCGCCAAATTTTTGGAGATGAATCTCTTGGGATTTGATGAGGCTATAGAGATCAACATTGCCGATACTCCGACCAGAACCTTTTGCAATACCGTTGTGGATGCTCAAAACAATGGCGGGTTTTTGAAAATGGCTCACGAGACGTGATGCAACGATCCCGACTACTCCCTCGTTCCAGTGCTCACCTGCTACAACGATGATGGGATCGTTTGGATTAACATAAGTCATTGCTTCAGCCGTATTCTTGGCTTCAGTCTCTTTGCGCAAAGTATTGAGGGCACTGAGGAGCTCGAACTGATGGTATGCCTTCTCGGTTGTTTCGGCGAGTAGAAAATCGAGTGCGATAGAAGCATCTTCGAGTCGTCCTGCAGAGTTGATGCGGGGGGCAATTTGAAAGGCGATATCTTCAGAGGTGATGTTAGATCGGTTGAGAAAATCACGTATAAGGAGAAACGGAGAGAGAGGTGAGGTTTGCATCATCTCCAATCCTGTTTTGACAATAGAACGGTTTACCCCTACGAGCGGCATCACATCGGCGATGATGGCGAGAGCGAGAAAAGGGAAAAATTGACGCATATCGATAGTGATGTTTAACTCTTGTTTTACTAACCCCATCAACAGCCATCCTACTTGCGCTCCGCATATCTCTTTAAACGGATAGGGACAATCGCTCTGTTTTGGATTAATGATGGCATAGGCATCGGGAAGCACGTCTGCGGGGGTATGGTGATCGGTAATGATCAGATCAATCCCTCGCATTTTGCACACCTCTGCGGCTTCGATGGCGTTGATCCCGTTATCGACCGTAAAGATCACATCGGCATCGAGTCGTTCAAGGACGTTTTTCGAGACACCGTACCCATCGCTAAATCGGTTCGGTATGGTGGTGATAAGCGGATAGGGGATGAGGTCGAAAAAACGCTTTACGAGTGCAGTGGAGGTGACACCGTCTACATCATAATCCCCGACGAGGGCGATTCGCTCATGATTTCGGATAGCACGAGCTAAACGTTGGGCCCCTTTTTGGGCATCTTTAAGATTGCTGGGGTGGGGGATATCGGAGAGTTTTTCACTCTGCGCCTCAAAACGGCGGGCTAAAAAACTCCCCAGTGTTGTGTGGTCGAGAAGGGGAACCTCAGGCAGGATTGGCATGAGCGAAGGTAGCCTTTACAAATCCGAGGATCGATGCATTTGGGCTTTGGAGGCGTGAGGTGAATTCAGGGTGGAACTGTACCCCCAAAAACCAAGGATGAGCTGGAATCTCGACCGCTTCGATAAGACCGTGAGACTCACCGGTGACGATCATTCCCGCTTTTTCCAATGCATCGCGATAGGTTGGATTGGCTTCATAGCGGTGACGATGACGTTCATGGATCAACGGTTCGTTATTGTAAGCGGCGCGGAGATTTGAACCCTCTTTGGTTTCACACGGATATTCGCCCAGACGGAGTGTTCCCCCCATCGGTGAGTGATGGGTACGCAATTGCGTTTCTCCCGATTGGTCGATGAAGTTATCGATCAAATAGATCATCGGGTGGGTTGTGGTCGGATTGAATTCGATCGAGTTGGCATCTTCGTAACCCAAAACGTTGCGAGCATATTCGACGATCGAGAGCTGCATCCCCAAACAGATACCCAAATATGGGATACGGTTTTCACGAGCGTAGCGGATTGCTTGAATTTTCCCCTCTACACCACGATTACCGAAACCGCCGGCAACGAGAACCGAATCACAATCGGCTAACAGCGCTTCAGCACCTTGGGTTTCGATTTTTTCACTGTCAATCCAGTTGATTGCGACGCGGGTATCGAGATGGGCACCTGAGTGGATTAGCGCTTCGATGAGTGATTTGTACGACTCTTTGAGCTCTAAATATTTCCCGACAAAGCCGATCGTAACGAGGTGTTTTGGAGAGACGATTTTTTTGACGAGAGAGTCCCATTGTTCCATGTCGGGTTTGAGTTCGCCAAGACCGAGCTCTTTGCTAATTGGAGCGAGGATGTTTTGCTGTAAGAAACTAAGAGGAACCGCGTAGATGGTTTGCTCATCCATTGCTTCGATGATACTGTCACTGCTGACATCGCACGCAAGGGCGAGTTTTTTCTTGAACGTTTTCGGCAGACGCTCTTCACTGCGGGCGATGATCATTTGCGGAGTGATCCCGATACGGCGAAGCT
>CAZKJU010000095.1:0-7707 GCA_964553185.1 uncultured Sulfuricurvum sp. | reverse complement strand
CGGCAGGTGAAGTAATGCGCGGTGAAGGGAAAATTGCGGTTGAGAAATTCTGGATCGTTCCACCGACCCGTATGGATGAGCAACAACTCATCAACGAAGGGTATTACGACGTGTATAAAGCGATTGCAGCTACGACCGAAGTTCCGGGCTGTTCACTCTGTATGGGTAACCAAGCGAGCTCACGTGAGGGCTCAACCGTATTCTCAACCTCGACTCGTAACTTCGACAACCGTTTGGGTAAAGGGACGCAAGTTTATCTCGGTTCTGCGGAACTCGCTTCTGTATGTGCAAAACTTGGACGTATCCCAACCGTTTCAGAATACATGAGTATCGTTCCTGAGAAATTGGCAGGTAAAGCGAATGACGTCTATAAATATCTCAACTTTAATGAGATTGCTTCGTATTCACTTCAAGCACGTAATGTAGCTGAAGAAAAATACGGCGTTACTATTAAGGCTGTATAAGAGTTTCTCCCCCTCTCGTCATCCTCGGACTTGATCCGGGGATCCATCTTTAAATAAACTCGTAAAATACTAGCTGGATTCCCGCCTACGCGAGAATGACATAAGGCTGTGCTATAATCTCATTATCTATATACAAAGCGACACAATGTCCACCTTCGACACTTTAGCACTACGTGCACCCCTAAAAGAAGCTCTAAAACGTCTTGAATTTACTAAAATGACCTCTATTCAAGTTACGTCACTTCCTGTCATCTTACAAAAAAAAGATTGTATAGCTCAAGCTCACACCGGAAGCGGAAAAACTTTGGCATTTGGACTTGGTGTACTTGAACGAATCAATCCTAAAATGTTCGGTACACAATCATTGATTCTATGCCCTACCCGTGAACTGGCTGAGCAAGTAGCCAAAGTAATCCGTTCTCTCGCCTCTGAGATGGGGAATATCAAAGTACTTACCCTCTGCGGCGGCGTACCCATGAAAGGGCAGATTCACTCTCTTAAACATGGTGCTCATATCATTGTCGGGACTCCAGGGCGTGTTTTGAAACTCCTCCAAATGGAAGCCTTTGATCCCTCATCAATCATGAGCGTTGTACTGGATGAAGCCGATCAAATGATCGATATGGGCTTTATTGAAGATATTACCACCATTTTTGGATTTACTCCCCCATCCAGACAAACTCTACTATTTTCAGCCACCTTCCCAGAGTCTATCCAAGCCATTACCTCCGAGTTTATGAAAGATCCTGTTATGGTTCAAGCTGAACACACCATCAGCAAGCCGAAAATTGAGGAGATTGCTTACCTTTGTAACGATAAACTCTCCGCAATCGCAAAAGTACTTCATCTTCATGACATTACCAACACCATTATATTTTGTAACACAAAAGTAGATGCCAATGCGTTGTGTGATGACCTTAACCGAATCGGTATCCATGTTCTAACTTTGCATGGCGATATGGAACAATTTGACCGTAACGAAGCAATCATCCAATTTCGAAATCTCAGTGCCCCTATTCTCGTAGCTACCGATATAGCCGGACGAGGGATCGATATCGAAGGGCTGGATGCGATTATCAACTATGAAGTCCCAATCCAAAACGAACGATACACCCACCGCATTGGACGAACCGGACGGGCAGGAAAAAACGGTATTGCCATCACCCTCGTCAATCATCACCAGCATGAACGTTTTTTAGATTTAAAACGTCCTATCACCCCGATGGAACTCCCTGATATTCGAGAAAAATTTTCGATTAAGACATTTATGCGTACTATATGTATCGATGCAGGGAAAAAAGAAAAACTACGAGCGGGCGATATCGTCGGTGCCCTCATCAATGAATGTGGATTAACACAAGAAGAGATCGGTAAAATCGATCAATTTGACCATCTCAGTTATGTCGCAATACCGCGTAAAAAAGCGGAAAATATTTACCAAAAATTTGTAAATCGTCCAATAAAAGGGAAAACATTCAGGAAATGGCTGTTAGACTAACAAAAACAGTTTATAATGTTTCATCAAACATACAAGGGCCGTTATGTCACATCAGGAATTAACATTCGGGGAAGAAGAGTTTATTGTTTCAAAGACTGATCTAAGTGGTAAAATCACCTATGGCAATTCCCTCTTTATCAAAATGTCAGGGTACAGTGAATTAGAACTTATTAACAAACCTCATAATATTCTACGTCATGAAGATATGCCGGCAGTTGTTTTCAAGCTACTTTGGAACCGTATTAAAGCTGGTAAAGAGATTTTTGCATATGTTAAAAATAAAACTAAGAATGGGGATTATTATTGGGTATTTGCCCATGTTACCCCTTCCTTTGATGCGAATAGATCAATCAGTAACTATCACTCTGTACGTCGAAAACCATCATCAAAAGCATTAAATGTGATCAAGCCACTTTATTCCATGCTTTTAGAAAAAGAGCGAAATGGCGGTGTGAATGCATCAGAATCCGCACTCAATGAATTATTAAAAGAAAAAGGTATAAGCTATGACGAATTTATCCTCTCTCTCTAAAGTCCAATATGCCAATATTGCTTCGATAGCTTTATTTGTTATTGCCCTCATAGTAGAAACAGCTATAGATGGATGGAACTGGATCCGTATCCTTAATATCTTCAACTTTGCGTTAGCTTGGATCGTTTTTATAAACATAAGAAAAGCTCAAGAGACTATTAATGAAGTTGCAACCGTCATCAACGGGGCTGTAAAAGGTGAACTTGAAAATCGTATTACACAGATAAAAGATTACGGCGAATTGAATGATTTATGTTGGAATACCAATAATATGCTCGATCAAACCGAAGTTTTTATCCGAGAAATACGTGCCAGTATTGAAGCAACAAGTCGTGATGAGTATTATCGCCGAATTAATATACAAGGTTTGCAAGGAGAATTTAAAGATGCAAGCATTTATATTAACAAAGCTATCGATGCTATGCATTTAAATTATACTCATATCCAAAAATCTATTCTAAACAGTGCCATCGGTAAAATCGGTACCGGTGTTGGAGGAGGTCTTGAAGTGATTCAACAAGATCTCCAAAATACCATTCAAAGACTCGGTAATATTACATCAATAAGCCAGATGACATCCAAAAACTCCTCAGAAACCGTTAATGAACTTGAAGAAATTATCATTAAATTAAGTCGCCTCATTGAGTTGGTACAAACATCTGCTGATGCCATCAATTCACTCAATGAAAAAACTTCTGAAATTAGTTCCGTAGTTAATCTAATCAAAGATATTGCTGATCAGACCAATCTACTCGCTCTCAATGCTGCTATTGAAGCTGCTCGTGCAGGAGAACATGGTCGTGGATTTGCCGTCGTAGCGGATGAAGTACGTAAATTGGCTGAGCGGACCCAAAAAGCGACAGGAGAAATCGCGATTGCGGTTCAAACTCTTCAACAAGAGACGACCGAAATCCATGGTAATTCTGCCGATATGAATGAGATTGCTCAAGAATCAAGTCACTCTATCGAATCATTTAGACAGACACTTTATACCTTCAATAAAGATGCACAAAGCACAGCGCTCCAAGCTACAGCAATTGAAAACACAACCTTTATTACCCTCGCAAAAATCGATCATATTATGTTTAAATCCAATGCCTATAAAAGTCTCGTTAATGGGCGTCCAGAAGTAAAATTTGGAGATCATCATGTTTGCCGTTTAGGGAAATGGTATGACAGCGGTGCTGGTAAAGAACGATTTTCAACCTACCCAAGTTTCAAAGAGATTGAAAAACCCCATGAAACAGTCCATAAAGCGGTTCATAAAAATATTCATTTTATCGATAATGAAGATAGATCGATCGAACATAAAAATGAAATTATTGAAAATTTCGAAGAGATGGAAAAAGCGAGTCATACCCTCTTTGATCTTATGGATAACCTTATCAAAGAGTCAGAAGAAACGTTACTTAAAAACCAAAAAGGTGCTAAGTAACGTCGTTGTTTATTGGTTTAGAAAATACTCTCCGAGTATTTTTTTACCAATTTCTACACCAGGTTGATCATAGGTATTGATCTCAAAGAGTGCCCCGCTTAGAGAAGTAAGCAACTCATAATAGAGGATCATTTCACCAACTGCACCCTCGTCAATCTGTTTCCAGACAATCTCATCTACACTTACACCGCTTTGTACAACACTTTGCATCGTTGCTTGGCATTGGGCATTTATAAGGCAGTTGAAACTCTTACCGTTAACAAAATCACTCTTTTCCAAATGTTTAAGCGAAAGTTCTGGGATCATCAAATGATCTTCGGAGTGCTCAATATGCATAAAGGTAACCGTTTTGTTAAGCGGTCCTTCGATAATTAGCTGTAAAAATGAGTGTTGATCCACAGATCCGATCAACGAGATAGGAGTTAGCCCTACTCTCTCTCCACTCTTGTTTCGTTTGCCTAATGACTCACCCCAGAGCTGAACCACCCATTTACCAAATTCTTCGAATGTATCCGAATAAGCAAACAAGACATTCATCGGATATTGATCGCTATGGGTTACATAAAAGGCCGCTTTTTGAAGCATATGATCTTCTTGACGATTCCAGAACTGTTCCAAAAAGTTCTGTGCCCCTTTGAGGATTGCTTCGGTATCAAAACCAGCTAAAGTGAGTGGAACCATACCTACAGCACTGAGAACTGAAAATCGTCCTCCAACATTGGATGGGATAACAAAACGTCGAAGTCTGTTTTCATCCGCAAATTGAGAAAGGATTGAATCATTATCACTGACAACATAAATCTGATCAGAGTTCTCCAACGCCAACTCAAAGCTAACCACTAAACGCTTGAAAATAGAAAGTGTTTCTACCGTACCGCCCGATTTAGAAATAATGACAAAAAGTGTTCTGAATTTATCAATTTCTTTCATTTCACTGAGAATACTGATAGGATCAGAATTTTCGAGGTAAATCATTTTTTTTGCATTAGGAGTACTGGGACGGAGAAGTCGTTCAATCGCTTTTATTCCAAGTGATGATCCACCGATACCAATAATAGCAATGGTATTAAATCGGCGGTCAATATCACTCTGCATCGTTTTAAGCTCTTCAACTATCGGCTGAGAAGAGAGAGGAAGATGATAGTACCCTATCTCTCCGGAGTCTGCCTCATGTCGAACTGCTTCAAACCCTTTTTCAAGGGATTTCGGATCTAAATCACTGCATTCGAAGTAGTTTGAGTACGTAAGCATTAGTGTGTACCGACGAGTACGGTCATATCGACCAGACGGCTGCTGTATCCCCATTCATTGTCATACCACGCCAAAACTTTTACCGTTTTACCATCGACAATACTGGTCATATCCGGTACATACGTAGAGCTAAACGTAGAACCTATAAAATCGCATGATACACGTTTGTCGTTATCTACTTCGAGTATACCTTTGAACGATCCCTTTGCAGCTGCTGTAAAAGCGGCGTTGATAGCCTCTTTTGTGACTTCTGTTTTAAGATTAACCGTTAAATCGACTACTGAAACATCCGGTGTCGGTACACGCATCGCATAACCGTTTAGTTTACCCAGCAAATGCGGCATGACTTTACCGATCGCTTTAGCAGCACCCGTAGTCGTAGGAATCATGTTTAAAGCTGCTGCACGTGCACGGCGAGGATCTTTGGCATGTTTTACATCAAGGATATTTTGATCGTTGGTATAGGAGTGAATGGTCGTCATCAACCCGTTCTCAATCCCGAATGCATCATCCAAAACTTTACAGATCGGTCCCAAACCGTTAGTGGTACAGCTTGCATTAGAGATGATTGCTTCACCTTGATATTTATCAGAGTTTACACCGATCACATAGGTCGGAGAATCATCTTTAGCCGGTGCCGACATAACCACTTTTCGAATACCGTTTTTGAGATGTTTAGCACAGCTCTCTTGATCCAAGAATACACCTGTACACTCGATAACAACTTCAGCACCACAACTTCCGAAATCAACTTTGTCAATATCCCGTTCACGAAACATACGGACATTTTTACCCGCGATGGCAATAGTATTTTCATCAATTATTTTGGCATCAATACCGCGATGTACACTGTCAAACTTTAAAAGATATTCAAGCATATCAGGTTTAGCTGTCGTGTTCAATGCAACCAATTCAATGTCACTGCGTTCAGCAATAATTTTGGCGACGATTATTCCGATTCTTCCTGTACCGTTGATTGCTACTTTGAGTGCCATGTGAGACTCCTGCGAATAAAAAGATAATATGATTGATTTTAACGAAAAAACTTTAAAAAGATGGTTACAAAGAGGAAATCTAAGCCTATTTATAAGGCTTAGAAGAAATTAATAGCTGTGAGTGACGGTAATCGGAATTTGTTTGAGCGGTGTATTGCTTTCAACACTAATTTCTCGTCCTTTATATTTAGCGTAATTGATGTAACCATCAATGACTTGTCGGGTTTTATAGGAGTTTACCGTTTCACATTTTCGTACTATTTGATACGTTGGAGCACTATTTCCATACGTACTTCCTACTCTTTGTCCGGCAAGTGTCCCCAAAACAGCACCTCCAACGGTAGCAACCGTTTTACCGCTTCCGCCACCGATTTGATGCCCAAGTACACCACCTAAAGCACCACCGGCAACGGCACCGATCACATCATTGCTACCGCTTCCGCCACCAACTTGCACTTTTTCATCATAGCATCGCTCGCTCGGAACAGCCTCTTGGATGGTAGAATAATTGGGGGAAGATTTTGTAACAGTTACATACTCTGTAGTAGAAAAACTATCAGCAAACAGTGCCGAGCTGCTTACCAGTAATAAAAGTGCTAAACGTGATGGGTAGGTGTTTGACATGACTATCCTTTATCTCATTAGTATAAAACGAGATTGTAGATAGGCAATGTTAATCAATAGTGAATTATTTACTTATTTCCGTACAAAAGGGTGTTTATTTTTTCATAAATATCTAAAATTTCACTTTTCTTTTCAAAAAAGCTGTTTTTGTTGGCGATAAGATGGGTAGTAGATTCCATAATCGTTTCAACCACTTCCAGCCCGTTTTGTTTCATCGTACTCCCCGTTTCAACAACATCCACGATCATATCGGCTAATCCGACAAGAGGTGCAAGCTCTATCGAGCCGTAGAGTTTGATAATATCGGCGGCCACCGCACGCTCCGCAAAGTAGCGTTTGGTGATATTTACCATCTTGGTCGCTACTTTGATCTCGCTTTTCGTAAAATCGGGCTTCTCTCCCGCTCTCATCCCGATAGCAACACGACATTTTCCCTTTTGCAGGTCAAGAAGACGGATTACATCCAACCCCTGTTCTTCGAGTGTATCGAGACCTACCACACCGATATCGGCCGCTTGATGATAAACATAGGTCGCAACGTCTTGGTTACGTACCAATAAAAATTTAAAATTTTCCGTTTGTAGGATCAATTTGCGATCATCGAATTTAAAACTGCTTCCGAAAATCGTTTCGAAAATTTCCAACGTATCTTCGGCAATTCGCCCTTTTGGGAGTGCGACACTTAGCATTTAACACCTTTTTCTATCAACTTTTTCATCCCCTTGAAGATCAGATCTTCATCTACGATAGCCTCACACAAAAAACGTGACAACAGCCCTCTGTCTCCTCCGGTAACATAAAGCGGTTTTCCCAGCCGCTCTATTTTTTCTACCAAAGGAGCCAAAAAACCGATAGTAAGGGCATCAGGGGTATTTTTCGCCATTTTAGCCAAATCTACCTCAAAGTTA
>CAZKJU010000094.1:0-7736 GCA_964553185.1 uncultured Sulfuricurvum sp. | reverse complement strand
AGCGGCAAAAAGTTATACAATCCCGCAGCGACCTGAGAGACAAACCCTGCACGGGCGAGGTAGATATGGCTAGGGAGTTGAGCATCTTTCGGTGCTTCTTTGGTGGTTGGGATATAGGCTTTACTAAAACGCATTATTTTCCTTTAGGGTAATAGGTACAGGAGTTTTGAGATAATTCATCTCCATCTTCCTGATTCATCAAAAAACTCATCGATTCGATCAGGGTATCCACCCGCATCGGATCAGAACCATCACGCATACGTTCGGCAAACGGATGTAAAAACCGCTTTAATGCCTGAAGGGTTGCTTTGTGCACAGCGTACTCATACTCTTTTGGAATATAGCCGTTTTCGAGTACACGTGTCGATTCTTGGTATGCCGCAGTCGTAGCTCTAAGATACATATTTTTGATCAAAGGTTCTACCGAGAGAGTTTTGAGCCACTCAAAAAAGAGGGCGACATGACGGCGAATGATGACATAAGAGAGTTTCGCCTCATCCTCACGAAGTGCGATATTTTCGGAAACAATCTCTTTTAAATCATCGACATAAAACAATCTAATCGACCAAAGAGCCGCATCGCATTCGATGTCTCGTGGAACTGCCATATCAAACCAGTAGCGATCATACGATGTAGGTTTGATCATATCGTCAGTGATAATAGGGGTGAGGGAACCGGTTGCCGTAAAAAGGAGTTCGTTTTCATTAATCGCGTAAGCGATCTCTTCGAATGATCGCACCCGCGCATTGCACTCTCGCGCTATCGACTCGGCTTTTTCGAACGTTCGGTTCATGACCGTAACATCGACCCCTTGGGCAGAGAGATGTTTACAAGTGATAACCGACATTTCACCTGAACCGATAACCAACGCTTTTTTACCCTGTACTTCTCCGACCGCTTCTTTAACTTTTGCAATCGCAACACTTGCGATGGATACAGGTTTAGAAGAGATATTGGTCGCATTACGAACCTCAGCAGCACATTTGAACGCATAGCCCATTGCACGGGCAATCTTCTGCGCAGAATAACCATTGTCATGAGAGAGTTTAAAGGCATCTTTGAGCTGACCTGATATTTGGGTTTCTCCAACGACCATAGAGTCTAACGAACTTGCAACACTAAAAAGATGATGAATTCCCCCCTCATCATCGAAAATATCGGCTCTCTCATGCAACTCATGCATACTGAGTCCGGAGTGCTTTGCTAACATAGAAAACAAAACTTCCGCTGCCGCTTCCGTATCATTGCAACTGCAAAAAATTTCAACACGATTACAAGTAGACAAAACCATAGATTCGCTGATAAAAGGTGTTGAATTCAGCTCTTTTAATGCATTTAATTGTGCCGTTCCATCCACAAATGCAAGTTTTTCCCGTATTGCCAACGTCGAGTTTTTGTGTGAAAAGCTAACAATCAAATAGTGCATTAATGACTTCTTTTGATAACGGTTTCAATAATAGCGCACAAAGCGATATCATCTCCGATAGCACTGATCGCTTCATCACATAGCGCTCTGGCATATCCATAAGAATGCTCTATGATGTTGAACTCATCCATTTTTGAGCGAATCCACGTTTTTTCACTCTCATCGAGAACTTTTGCGTGGCTGCTGATGAGACGCAGTTTTTCGTTCTTATCCAACCGCTCATACAGATCAATATACGGAAGCGTTACTTTCCCCTCCGCAAAATCGTTGAGAGAAGGTTTCCCCAGCGTCGCTTCATCGGCAGTAATATCGAGAATATCATCAACGATTTGAAATGCCAATCCTAGGTTTTTTCCATAAATTGCATGTGCTTCATGATCTTTACCGGCTAATATTGCCGCACTGAAAGCAGACGCTTCAATCAGGGTCGCTGTTTTTAGATAGAGCATTTTAAGATAGAGCTCGCGGTCGGTATTGAAATGCTCCGCCATCCCTACATCCATCATCTCCCCAACCGATAGACGGGTTACAGATTCGGCAATAGCCCGCGCGATGCGAGGATCAAAGGAAGTAAGCTCACTGAACGCCTTGGAATAAAGAATATCTCCAAGCATAATCGCCGTTTTAGACCCCTCTGTCGCATTCACCGAGGGGGTCCCTCGACGCAATTGTGCTTCATCAATAACATCATCATGGAGGAGACTCGCCGCATGGATCAGCTCTACAATTGCCCCAAGCAAAGGTGAATTCTCAGAAGATGGAGCTATGGTTAAAATCAGACGAGCACGAAGACGTTTGCCGCCGGAGAGTTTTTGGAATAATTCTTTAGCATGAGGATAATCAACCTCATCAATCAAACGTCCAATAATGGTTTCTACAGTTTCCAACATTCCTATCATCACTTCTTAGTTAAATAATCTAACACAATTCGTTTCTCTTTATCAATCAAGAAAAGATCCATCTGTGCCGTTGCGTTCGCTTCATCAAATTTTTTAAAGACTACCACCACAAACGGAACATCTTTTTGACTCCGTTTTGGAGGTAAAAGGCGTTTGCGAAAACTCTGATTGGCATGTCCCGCATACAATATATGTTGACCGACAAACCGATCAAAACTCTCATGTACGACCAACCCTTTGTCGGTATACAGAGTCCATCTGAAATCAAGTACTCTCTCTTGACCTTCACTCTTGACGAGTACTTTAACCAACTCATCTTTTTTGAGGACAAAACTTTTTGATTCTCTCCATGCCGCCGCATCCAAAAGGGACAATGCCCCAACGAGTAAAGATATGAAAATATGACTCATACAAACTCATTTCTAAAAATTTTGGAACGTATGGCTTCTTAAATGAGCGATTATACACTGACTCTGCATAGGATCATTTTAAGTCGGAGATTATACCACCACAATTCTTAGGAGAGTGAAAAATAAAAGGGATTACCCAAAGAGAAAATAATTTAGAAGAGCGTATCCAACACCTGACTTTTATATTTCATCGTTTCAACTTTTGCTTTTATGAGACGATTTTCCTCTTTTAGGGCATCATGTTCATGACTGAGGGTTGAAATTTCACGGCTTTTAAAATAGATTTGAGTATTGATAAATATTTTCGGAAACACCAGCATCAAAATTAGAAAAATTCCGAGAAAAACATTTCGTAAAAAGAGCGGTCCCATCGAATCATCAGGGCTAATAATTTGCTGAGTCTCTTCTAAGATATCGTGCTTATCACTCATAGATATTCAATCTCTTCGTATTTCAAATATGCGCAGTTTTGCACTGCGGCTTCTGGAGTTAGCCTGTAATTCATCATCCTGCGCACTTAGCGGTTTTTTCGTGATAATCTTGCCGATCGCATTTTTGTTACCGCAGGTACATCGCATAGCATCATCAGGGCAAATACAATTTTTTGCCCACTTTGTGAAGCGATTTTTCACGATTCGATCTTCAAGAGAGTGAAACGTGATAATCGCTACGCGCAGAGTCTTAATGCTTGATGCTTCGATCGCATCGAGAAGTCGTGTCAGCTCACCCAGCTCATCGTTAACTTCAATCCGAATTGCCTGCATTACCAGTGTCGATGGGTGAATCTTTTTACCCTTGGGCATCAGATGAAAGATCGCATGTGAGAGCTCTTTCGCAGAATTAAACGGGCGGCGCTGGACCATCGTTTCTGCCACTTTGCGTGCATTCGTCACTTCACCGTATTCTCGGAGGATGGTTTCCAATGCACTTTGCGAATACTCATTGACCACTTCATAGGCGCTAAGCACTGCATCGGGATTCATCCGCATATCGAGCGTATCACTCTCATACGAGAACCCACGTTCACGCTGATCAAGCTGAAGTGAAGAGACCCCTATATCAGCTAAAATACCGCAAATTTGATCCCCTTTTTCACGTATCGCTTCACGAGCAACATCTGAAAAACGGCCTCTGCGAACCTCTACACGTTCCCCATAAGGTTCAAGTCGCTTGGAAGAAAATTTTATCGCCGTAGGGTCTTGATCGATTCCGATCAGCTTTAGTGAGCTGTTATTATCGAGCAATAACGAGGAGTGTCCCCCGTATCCCAACGTGCAATCGATAACAATCCCCTCTGTACAAACAGAAAATGCTTCAATCACTTCACGATACAGGACAGGGATATGGGGAGTCTCTTGCACAAAGCGGCCTTTGGGTTTTAGTCCCCTTATGATAACTCACCCACTCTAACATATTGTTTAAAATATGCTAAAATCTCTGTTATGGATAAACAATACGTCAAACGTCAACTCGCCACTTTTGCCCTCTCAATGTTCCGAAAAGATTTTTTTGGTATTTATCACGGTTCTCTTTCCGCAAAACTCGATACCAATCTTTTTACGATCAATACTAAAAATGCTATTTTTGATTCGATTAATGAAGAGAGCTTGATCGATCTCTTTTTTAACAAAGATTACCGCTGGAAAGATGCCAGTATCGATGCATCAATCCATCAGGGTATCTATCGTCAAATCTCTGACGCCAAATTTATCACCTTTACGATGCCTCCGTTTACAACCGCTTTTTCACTCAATCACTCTATTATCATCCCCAAAGATTACTTTGGATTTAAAGAATTTGGAAAAATACATATCTATGATCCGAAAAAGTTTGAGGATTGGTACGAGCGTGCAGTGAGTGAAATCCCCCAATATTTTCAACAAAACAATACCGCGATTATGGTTATTCGCGGATACGGAGTTTATGCTTTCAGCCGTGATATCCATACGATGGTTCGACAACTCTCCATTTTAGAACGAAGCTGCCGAATATTGATGCTTGATCACTCTCAATCGCGACTAGACATCGATTGAACCTATTGCGTATTCGATAGCCTTAAAGACTTTCTGAAGCTCTTTAGGTGTTATGATATACGGTGTCATGACATAAATAACGCTTCCCAGCGGACGAATCAATACCCCTTGTTTCATACAAAACTGATGTATCTTCAACCCGATTCGTTCACGCGGATCGAACCCTTCCAGTTCAATCGCCGCGATCATCCCACATTGACGCACCTCTTTGACTCTTTCCAACCTCTCAAATCGTTTTAATTCTTGCGCTATCAAAGCAATCGTTCGTTGATTTTTCTCAATCACATTTTCCGATTCAAAAATATCGAGGGTTGCATTCGCCGCCGCACATGCCAGCGCATTTCCCGTATAACTGTGTGAGTGCAAAAAAGATCGTATAGGATTGTAATCACAATAAAACGATCCATATACCGCCTCTGTTGTTAGTACAACCGATAACGGTAAATAGCCACCTGTAAGCCCTTTTGAGAGGATTAAAAAATCGGGTGTTATCTCCGCTTGCTCACACGCGAACATACTCCCCGTCCGTCCAAACCCGACCAAAATCTCATCGGCGATAAAATGGACTCCATACACTTCACACAACCGTTTCACTTCACTTAAAAAGAGAGGATGATACATTCTCATCCCCCCTGCTCCTTGAACCAAAGGTTCCACGATCAATGCCGCAATCTCATCCGAACGATCTCGGAGTAAATTTTCAAATTCTTTTGCCGCTTCGAGTGCCGCTTCGATACTCTGATTTTTCGGGGAAGGTGTCTGAACCGAACGTATCAGCAAAGGTTCGTATGTCTCTTTATAGAGTGCGACATCTCCGACGGATAGTGCACCCAATGTCTCACCATGATAACTCTCAGAAAGTGATACGAACAACGGCTTCTCTTTTCCAGCGTTTTTATGAGAGTGATAGGACATTTTAAGTGCTACTTCAATCGCACTCGAACCGTTATCGGCATAAAAACAGCGTGTTAGTCCTTCTGGGGATAGTTTTACCAATCGTTCAGAAAGGCGCACAATCCCCTCATGGGTAAATCCCGCCAAAATAACATGCTCAAGCGTATCCAATTGTTCTTTGATTTTTTGATTAATATAGGGGTTGCAATGTCCAAAGAGATTAACCCACCAACTGCTAATACCGTCGATAATACGGTTCCCTTCAAAATCATATAAATAGATCCCTTCCCCTTTGGAAATCGGAACCAAAGGAATTGTCTCATGATCTTTCATTTGGGTACACGGATGCCATAAAACATTCAAATCTCGTGTGGAAATCTCTAAATTATTCATGAAAAACCTCTAAAATTGAGTTATAATATGATAACATTTGTTAGTCGTACACTATTTTCATCCAAGTTTAATGGTAAACTGAATAGAATATCTGAATTTTACAATAGGATCGTTTAATATGATTACTTGGATGCAACGCCATCGAAAATACTTGGTCATCACAATCTGGATATCTACTATCGCTTTTATCGGAGCAGGTTTCGTCGGTTGGGGACAATACAGCTATGGTGACAAAGCGGGAGCCGTTGCTAAAGTCGGCGAAGTTTCGATTACATCGGCTGAACTTCAAAAAAGCTACTCTAACCTTTTTAACCAATACAATCAACTTTTCCAAGGGAAGTTTGACGAAAAGCAAGCAAAGCAGTTCGGTCTCCAACGCCAAGCACTTCGTCAACTGGTGAATCAAGCACTTGTTCTCAATCTTGCCAAGAGCTACGGATTGATCATCAGCGATACTGAGCTCTGGAATATTATTAAATCTCAACCGGATTTTTCCAAAGAGGGAAAATTCGATAAAGCGGTATATGCCGAAGTATTAAAAGCAAACAATTTATCGATTAAAGAGTATGAAGAGTCTATGAAAAAAGAGCTTTTGATCCAAAAAACACTTTACCTTCTTGCTTCAGGTGCTAAGGCTGGTGAGATAAAAGCCCTCGGCAGTGCATTAGGGGTATCAGATAAAATCAGCTATAAAGTTCTTACTCCGAGCATGATTACCCTAACATTAAACGATGCAGAACTGAAACCGTTTTGGGAGAAAAACCAAAAAGAGTTTAAAACTTCTCCGAGCTATGAAATTTCCTACGCAGTGCAAGCTCCGGTTACAGCATCTCCATCCGCTAAGGAAATTAACGAATATTATGAGATGAACCGTCAATCTCTAAAAGACACTACGGGCAAAATTCTTTCTCTTAGCGAAGCACAACCAATTATCGTTGCTGCCCTCAACGATAAAGCTACTGAGAAAGAGGCCCTTCGACTCTATATCGATTACAAAAAAGGTGCTCTAAAAGCGGGAACTGCTCTACAAAAAGCAACCGTAACACCCGATTCTTCTACCTTTAGCCCTGAGCTCACTAAAGAGATCATGACATTAAATGAACAAAAAGCTTTCCTAAAGCCGCGTAAAGAAGGCAATGAGTATATCATCGTAAAACTCGAAAAAATGAATCCAGCACGAACTAAAACCTATGAAGAGGCCAAAACAGATGTTAGTGCTCTTTACCTAGGGGAAGCGAAAAAAACCAAACTCCAAGAGTTAGCCCAAAACAGTTATAAAACATTTAGCGGTACACCAACCGATTTCTTGACCCGTTCAGATAGTGCTAAAATAGAGGGATTGAGCACACCTGAGGGGTCAGAGTTTTTAAATAAATTGTTTGGAAGCAAACAAAAACAAGGTTTTATTACTTTAGAAAGCGGAAATGTTATTATGTATAACGTTTTGGAACAAAAGTTGCTTCAAGACAAAACAATAGCGGATGAAAATGCCGTGCTGAAGCTCAAAGGGAACTTGTTAGATCAAGGGCTTATCAAAGCGCTTGAGAGCAAGTACCCAGTTGAAATCTATGTAGAGGGGATTTGATTTGAAACGAACCGTTTTAGCCATTGATATCGGCTCAACTAAAGTTTGTGCGCTCATCGCGGAAATCGATGATGATAACAATGCACAAATAATCGG
>CAZKJU010000093.1:0-7826 GCA_964553185.1 uncultured Sulfuricurvum sp. | reverse complement strand
ATACTCATAATCACCAAAATCCCGATAATCCCATAATCTACTGCCGAGTGGGCAAATTCCAACCAATTGCTATTTTCCATCCGTTATTCCCCTTTTTTAAATTCTAATTTGACGCAGGTTCCCTCTCCAACACGAGAAGCAACATTCAACACGATATGGTGGCGATCGCAATATCGCTTCACCAAACTTAAACCTATTCCATAACCCGGCATTGTAGTATCATTTTGGAAATAGCGATCATATATCCGCATAAGGGTAATCTCATCTATTCCGGTACCTTGATCGCAAATAGTCAAATTTTTATCGTGTAATTTTATCGTGATAGTAGGGTTTTGTGGTGAATATTTCACCCCATTTTCAACCAAATTATCAATCACTTTTCCCAACCCGATTCTATCACACACAATGATCGTGGGTTGTAAATCTATATTCCAAATAATATTGGGATAAAGCGGACGCAAGAAACCAATCCTCTCATCCACCAATTCTCCCAATTCAAATGACTCTATTTTCTCCCGTTCAGTCTGTTTTTTAATCAGATAATCGAGCTCATTGTAACGCTCTTTGAGCATTTCCGCCGCTGCTTCGATCCGATCCAGCCGTTTAAGCGACTTTTCATCATCATGGGTTTTACGGAGCATTTGGACATTTGCCGTAATCGTATTGATCGGAAGATTCAACTCGTGCAATGTCTCTTTGGAAAACCGTTCCAAATGAATAAAATGTTCTCGCAACGGAGTGATCGCAATTTTCGCCAAAACACCTCCCACCACAAGAGTAATCACCAAAGAGACAAAGGCAATGATCCCCCATTGCTCTACCCCTAACACCTGATGGACATAATAGATTCCGGCGATTAAAATACCTGTTGTGGTTACATACAGTGAGGCTAATGCGATGGTAAAACTACGAAACAAGACGATATCCTACCCCGCGTATATTAACAATTGATTCAGAGCCTACCTCTTGTTTGAGACGATTAATATAAACCCGTATCGCTCCATCGCTTATCATCTCAGAGGGGTTCCAAAGGGTATCCATAATCATCTCTTTGGTGACAATCTCTCCCGCATTCCGGATAAAAAGGGCCATAAGTTGATATTCTTTGAGGGAGAAAGGGATCTCTTTTCCCCCTAACAAAATACACTTATGTAATTCATCAAGACACAGTTCTCCGATACAAAGTCGATTTTTCCCTTTACTCCGACGCAGTAATGCTTGAATACGGACGAGAAGTTCATTGGTATTAAACGGTTTTTTGAGATAATCATCTGCACCAATTTCAAAGGCTTGAGAAAGAATTTCTATCTCTTGATGTGATGTGAGATAGATTGTCGGAGTGGTGTCGTTAGCACGACGAAGTTCTTTCAAGAGAGAAAGCCCGTTGATTAACGGGACATTGATATCGAGAAGATAGAGATCAAAATGGTTTTTATAGGTTTCATCAAGTGCTTCCTGACCATTTCGACAATGGATGATCTCAAATCCCTCTTCTTCAAGAATATCCTTGATCGATTCGCCAAACAACAAATCATCTTCAAGCAATAAAATCTTAGTCGACACGTTCAATTGACCATCGGAGAGTTTCCCCCGCCTTCATCGGAACAACTGTTCCATACATATCAGGAACCACAAAATCATGTTTTACCAATACCACCTCTTTAAATTCGGCGCAAATTCCATAGATTTGCTGTGCATTATCACTCACAAACGCTTGGAGGTTGTCCATCTTCCCATGTGCTTCAAACACTTCACACAACAGCTGTAAGGCGATAGGGGCAGTAAACACCCCTGCCCCGCATCCACATGATTCTTTAGTGTGTTTTGGGTGCGGTGCGCTGTCGGAACCGAACATCACTTTCGGATGTGCTTCGAGGGCAACACGCAGCAGTGCCGCGCGATCTTCGGGACGTTTGGCAATCGGCTTGCAAAACAGATGAGGACGCAACATCCCACCCGCCACATCATCGAGAGTAATGATGAGATGATGTACCGTGATCGTCGCATACAGATTTTCATAACGATCCAACATGGCTACTGCATCGGCAGTGGTAATGTGTTCCATAATAATTTTGAGTTTCGGAAAATTAAGGGCTAACATCTCATAAACCGACATAAACTCCGCTTCACGATCCATCACAAATCCGTTCGTCTCTCCGTGAACCGAGAGGACAATCCCCAAATCAGACATCGCGGTGAGTGTTTCACGCATTGCTTCAATATCAAAACTCGCCACACCCCCTTCAGAGTTTGTGGTTACACCGCTAGGATAGAGTTTAATAGCGGTAATATGATCTTGTACATCTTCCAAAAAAGCACGGCTATAATTTTGGTAGAAAAGGGTCATATACGGTTCAAAATCATCCCGTCCTATGGCATGCTTGATCCGTTTTTTGTACTCTTTCACCATCTCTTTGGTCGTAACCGGAGGAACGAGGTTAGGCATCACGAGTGCACCGCTAAAACTGTATGAGGTGAGTGGGGCAACGGTTTCTAGCATCTCACCATCACGCAGGTGTAGATGCATATCGAGCGGCATGGTTAAAGTAATTGTTTTCATTTTAAACCTTTAAGCGCTTTTGTGCTTCTTGAATCAATGTGTTAAGTGCTTCCTCATAACGGACTGCTTCAGATTGTTCAGTTGATTCAAACCGAGTAACAAGGACCGGAGTGGTATTACTAGCACGTACCAAACCCCACCCTTTATCGAAAATTACCCGAACGCCATCCACATCGATGATATCACGGATAGCAGGGAAATCCGCCGGAGGATTTTGTAAAAGTTCTTTGAGTTTTGCGATAAGCGGGAATTTTTCTTGTTCTGTTGTTTTCACTTTAATCTCTTCAGTGGAAAAAACTTGAGGAAGTTTTGCAATCTCTGCATCTAAATCGATACCCTCTTGGACAAGTTCCAACATCCGAAGTGTCGCATAAATGGCATCGTCATACCCGAAATAGCGGTCAGCAAAAAAGACGTGTCCGCTCACTTCACATGCCAAATCGGCGTGCAGCTCTTTCATTTTGACTTTAAGGTTTGAGTGACCCGTTTTGTACATTACGGCAGTCGCTCCGCGCTCACGAAGTGTGTCGTACATCACCTGAGAACATTTTACTTCTCCGATAACGGTAGGATTTTTCATCTTGAGGGCAAACAGCAACGCCATCATGTCCCCTTTGATGTTATTTTTAGGTGTTAATACAGCGATACGGTCGGCATCACCGTCATAGGCAAACGCAATGTCCCCCTCAGAGGCTAGTAATTTTTTGATATCTTCGAGATTATGTTCTTCGCTCGGATCGGGGTGATGATTCGGGAAGGTTCCATCAGGATCAACATAGATCCCTTTGGTTTTGAGCCCCAATTCATTAAAAATCTCTTCGATTGCAAGCCCTGCAACGCCGTTACCGCAGTCGTATACAATCCGTTGACCCATCCCGCGCAAATGGCCAAACGACTCCACCATAAAACGTTTATAGCGTGAAAGTGCGTCGATTTCCGTAACGTTTCGCTCAACTTTATGAGGAAACGGGAGCTCATCAATTTTACGTCCGAGAGCATAAATCGATTCGCCGAAAAATGGAAGTTTATTGATCGTGATTTTAAAGCCGTTATATTCGCTTGGGTTGTGAGATCCGGTAATCATAACCGAAGCGCACGCCGTTTTCCCCTCAAAATCTTGATAGTTGCAAAAATAGTTAACGGGTGTCGGAACCATCCCCATCCCTAATACTTTCATCCCGCCTGCATTGAGTCCGGCAGTTAAATATTCAAAAAGAATTGGAGAGTGTGAACGGGCGTCGTAGCCCACAGCAACGTATTCACCGAACGATTTCATCTCTTCAGCCAACGCATATCCCAAACGGGTAATCGTCTCTTCATTGAGTTCTTTTTCATAAATCCCACGGATATCGTATTCACGGTAAATGCTCATAGTTTCCCTTTTTCATCAATATTAACAAATTATACAACGGGGTAGTTAAAAGAGTCTTTTATGAGGCCTAAAGCCCCATGGAAGAATAGTAAAGAAGTGTTACAAAAGTGTTAAGTAGGTTTAAATAGCCCTTTTAAATTCAGGATAGGCTTCAAGCCCGCATTCGCTGACATCAAGCCCTTGAACCTGATCTTCATCCGAAGCACGAAATGGGATAAATTTATTAAGAATATAGATGATCGTGAAGGATACACTAAAGACGAAGAGCGCTATCACCCCAACCCCTTTGAGCTGATTCAAGAGTGTAACATTGTTCGCCGGATCAGCGGCAAATATACCAACAGCTAGAGTCCCCCAGATACCGTTAACAAGGTGAACTGACAATGCCCCAACGGGATCATCAATCCGTACTTTGTCGAAAAGCGGTACCGCTACAACCACCAAAATACCACCGATAGCACCGATAATGATCGCATCATAAAGGGTAAATAGATGGGCACCCGCCGTAATAGCCACAAGGCCACCCAATGCACCGTTGAGTATCATCGTAATATCAAAGAGCTTATAACGCAAATAGATCAAAATCCCTGCAACAATTGCCCCTGAAAGTCCGGCAGTATTAGTATTAAAAATTGTTAATGCAACACTATCTGCCGCCTCTTTTGTCGCGATAGAACCAACCGAACCGCCGTTAAATCCGAACCATCCGATCCACAGGAGCATTGCTCCTAAAACAACAAGAGGGATATTGGATGCAGGGATAACACGAATTTGTTTGCCTACATAACGTCCTTTACGAGCACCGATAATCAAAATTGCCGCAAGCAGCGCCCATCCTCCGGTAGAATGGATGACCGTAGAACCTGCTAAATCAACCATATTCAGATCCAAGAATGTATCTTTAAGCCAGTCACTTCCCCAGCTGATATTCACCGCTGTCGGATAAATCAGTGCCCCCATGATTACCGTAAAAAGTGTCAACGGCAAAAGGCGGGCACGCTCACCCACCCCTCCGCTCATAATATTGATCGCTTTTCCGACAAACGCCATTTGGAACATAAAAAATGCCCATTGGCTCATCGTGGTGCTGTGAAAATCACCGAATGCCAAATGAAAACCGACGAGGATAAACGCCATAGATGCTACTGCGTAGATCATAACATTAACGGTCAATACGCTAGAGACATTTTTGGTACGGACTAAACCTGCTTCGAGCATCGCAAAACCGGGAACCATCAATATAATCAGAGTGATTGAAAAGAGGGTGAAAAGGGTATCAATAACGTAGGCAGTATCCATGCAACACCTTTAGTTTAAGATAAAGGTGTGCATTATATATCCAAATAAATGGATTTGAGAAGAACTATTGATTAAAATTTAATCAAATGGCTTCGATATCCGTCTCACCCGTACGGATACGGACGATTTTGCTGATATCGCTCACGAAGATTTTACCATCACCGATCTTGCCGGTGCGTGCTGCTTCAACAACGGTATTGACCACTTGATCTACCATTGCCTCATCAACCACCATCTCCATTTTGATTTTCGGAAGAAAGTCAACAACATACTCAGCACCGCGATACAACTCGCTGTGCCCTTTTTGTCTTCCATACCCTTTTACTTCACTTACTGTCATCCCCGTAATACCGATTTCGGCAAGGGCATCTTTTACATCTTCAAGTTTAAATGGTTTGATAACCGCTTCAATTTTTTTCATCATTTACTCCTTATAGGTTAAAGCCACGTTCACCGTGTACCGACTCATCCAAACCTTGGCTCTCTTGTTCTTCGTTAACACGTGAACCGCCAGTTAATGCCATTGCGATGTAGTAAACCACGATCGTACCCACCAATGTGAACAATCCAACGATCAATACTGATTCTGCTTGTACCATGATTTGTCCCATACGATCACCTGAATCTTTCAATGGTCCTGCCCAAAGAAGTGCATTGTCTGTATTTGGTGTGTATGCTGCAAAGATACCCGTTGCGATAGCACCCCAAAGACCAGCAAGAAAGTGTACCCCGAAAGCATCCAAAGAATCGTCGTAACCCAATTTCTTTTTAAGAGCTGTAACACCAAAGAATGCAATCAAAGCACCGGTAATCCCGATAATAAACGCACCGTTAACTCCCACAAATCCAGCTGCCGGAGTAATCGCTACCAACCCTGCAATCGCACCGGTTGCCGCACCGAGCAATGTCGGTTTTTTGAATACTGCATATTCAACCACGATCCATGTAATAGTCGCAACCGCCGCCGCAATGGTTGTTGTCAAATAAGCCAAACCAGCGATAGCGTTAGCACCGAAAGCCGATCCGCCGTTGAATCCATACCAACCAAACCAAAGAAGACCCGCACCAAGAGCAGTCAAGATAACACTTGCCGGTTTCATTGCTACTTTTGGATAACCAGCACGTTTACCGATCAAGAGAGCAAGTACAAGACCAGCCAAACCACCGTTCATGTGAACAACCGTACCACCCGCGAAGTCAAGAGCACCTTCGTTGAAAAGGTAACCGCCACCCCATACCATGTGTGTAATCGGAGCATAAACAACGATCGTCCAAATAAAGGCAAATACCATCCATGTAGAGAACTTCATACGTTCAATCACTGAACCCGCAACGATTCCCACAGTAATAGCTGCGAACGTCCCTTGGAACACAACAAATACCAATTTAGGATAGAGTTGACCCAGATCAACGCTTGCGAATTCAGTCCAGCTGATACCGCTGAGCATAATGTGATTAAAACCACCAATTACTTGGTTCAATGAACCTTCAGCCGTACCGAATGCAATCGAGAAACCGGCAATAACCCATGCGATAAACGCTACCGCAAATGCACCGAATACCATTGCAAATGTATTCAAAATATTTTTAGAACGGGTCATCCCGCCGTAAAACAACGCCAAACCGATTGGAGTCATCAACATTACCAATGCTGTTGACATCATCATCCATGCAGTATCCCCTGAATTAAGTACAGGTGCTGCAGCCTCTTCAGCAAATGCTGATACGCCTAAAAGCGATAAAGCTAAAAGCCACTTTTTCATTTTCTCTCCTTATAACTTGAATGTCGAGTACCATTGTACAAAGTAATCAAATGAGGAGAGTGCAATCTATTGATTAATTTTTAATCAACATTCAAGATCAATTAAAAAACATGAGGATTTTTATATTATAAGGAAAGTAAATAGCAGAGTGAGTATTACACTGATTGATTAAAACTCTAGTTAATCTCCCGCATCCGAAAGATGCGGGTAGCTTTAGGGGGTTGCAAGGGACATTTGTCCCTGCCACTCAATGAGCAAAGCTCATTGAGTGTTTAAGATTCCTCAAATTAGATCATATACTTCTGAGCCTCATTGCGGCTCAGATCGCTAACGGTGGTTAGTTCTTCCTCCCCAAACATCAGCGTTTGTTCCCCTTCAAATCCCACTTTGCAGTAGGCTAAGATCAGTTTTGCCGCTAACACTCGATCGTTTTTGCTTGCATTCTTGGAGATCATGGCATGCGGTCCGATTAATTCAGTAGAGATATGGGTAAATTTTGGATTCTCGATGGCTTCGAGAATGGCGTTATCCTCCGCATTGCGTCCGATGATCAGTTTCGCTTTTTCGGGGAGTCTGAGTTGCCGACCGTATTTGAGTGTCGGGATATCCTCGACACTGAACGTATCGTGGGCGATAAAATCGCGGATTTTGTTCGAAAAGTTCTCATCGGTGAGGAGGCATCCTCCCCCAGGTGCTTCGTAATCTTTGAGCCCGAATTGCTCTGCCAACTCCATCTGACGCTCACGGTTTCGTCCAGTGATGTTTTCGAGTTTTTCACGATCCACCCACCCCTCTATTTCAGGAATGGTGTGGGTAAGCGATTTGGCGCTCA
>CAZKJU010000092.1:0-7884 GCA_964553185.1 uncultured Sulfuricurvum sp. | reverse complement strand
ATCGTACCAAACCGCTAACACCAAACCAAACGTAATCGGCTCACCGTGAATACCGTGCGAACGTCCGACGAGCAATGTCATCTTGTGTTCTTCCGCTCTTGCTTTGATGGATGCCATAACCATTTTAACGTCTTCGATGATAAGTGCTAACGAATCGCGCATCTGTAAAGCAACGGCAGTATCCACCGTATCGGATGATGTCATACCGTAATGGAACCATCGGCTCTCTTCTCCAAGCGTTTCTGAAACGGAAGTAGTAAAGGCAATAAGATCATGACGTGTAACCGCTTCGATCTCATCAATTCGCTCAACAGAGAATCCTGCATTCTCTACAATTTTTTTTGCGTCTTCATCGGGAATAAGACCCAATTTATTCCACGCAACAACTACCGCTTTTTCAACATCGAGCCACGCTTGATATTTTGCTTGGATACTCCATTTGGATTTCATCTCTTCTCTGGCGTAACGATCTACCATATCTGCTTCCTTACTATGCTAAAATGCGCATTATATTTATATTACACATGAAAGCGAATACATCCGCTTTCATGGCAGGGACATATGTCCCTACAACCCCCTAAAGCTACAAAAAACTTGTTTTTTGAGAATTTATCGGGTCAGATATTTATCTTATAGTCTATCCAACCCTCCCTAAAAAGGAATTAAATTGCCCTTCATCACTAAACGGCTTCACTCTCCGACTCGTCAAAAAGCATTTCGCTTTTTAATGCAGGAACTCGGTATTACCCAAAGTGAAGCACAACGTCTGATTGCCAAAGGACGTTTGAGTCAAAACGGTGAAGTGATGGCAAATAATGCAGGGTTTATCGAAGAGGGTGATTTTGATTTTATCTGCTTTGAGCCATTAACCTTAGGGTTTGAACCTACCTTTATCGAAGAGGAGTTTGCTGTGTATGATAAACCCAGCGGTCTCCTCGTCCATCCCCAAAACCGTCATACTCCCTACAGTCTCAACGATGAGATCAAACACCGCTTCGGTCACGAAGCGAACATCACCCATCGGATCGATCAAGAGACAAGCGGTTTGGTTTTGGCAGCGCGCAATAAAATCTCAGAACGTGCTTTGAAGATGATGTTTGAAGAGCGTCAAATTACGAAGCGTTATATTGCTATGGTCAAAGGGCATTTGAAAGAACCTCTCGATATAGAGGAACCTCTATTACGTCGCGAAGATGAGAGCTCTATCATCCGTATGATCGTGCGGGTTCACCCTGAGGGGAAAGCCTCTCGTACATTTATCAAACCGCTACAGTATTTCCCCGACACCGATACTACACTCGTAGAAGCTTCACCTTTTACCGGACGTCAACATCAGATACGGGTACATTTGTTCCACGTGGAACATCCGATTGTCGGTGATCCGATTTACGGACAGGATGAAAACAATGCCGTCCGCTTTTTGGATCGTGAGATGAGTACAGAAGAGCGGTTTATCAATACGGGTGCATCGCGTCTGCTTCTTCATGCTCACTCGCTCGAATTCACCTACAAAGATTTTCCCTATCATGTTGTCTCAAAAGAAGATTTTATTTCTCAGTGCTTTGAAGCAATGAAAGGGAAATAGTTAATGCCTTTCGTCACCAAAAAATTGTATTCACCTATAAAGCAGATGGCACTCTCTTTATTAATGGAAGAGTTGGCTCTTTCTCGAAGTGAATCACAACGTTTGATTGCACGAGGTCGATTGTCTCAAAACGGTGTTGTTATGGATGATCAGTTTGGATGGGTAGAAGGGGAGTGTGAGTTCATCTGTTTTGAACCGTTATCGCGTGGATTCAAACCGATGTTTGTTACTAACGATTTCGCCGTCTATGACAAACCCAGTGGTTTGAGCGTCCATCCTCATAGCCGCCTCTCACCCTATACACTGAACGATGAGATCAAACATCAGTTTGGTGATGATGCTAACGCCACACATCGTATTGATCAAGAAACGAGCGGTTTAGTTTTGGTTTCTCGACATAAAAAAAGCGAATCTGTTTTAAAAAAGTTATTCTCTGAACGCGCTATATCCAAACGTTACCTTGCGATGGTGAAAGGTCATGTTGATGAAATAATTGATATTCAAGCACCCCTTTTTCGTATAGACCATCCCAATCTTTTGATCAGTATGGTGGTTAAAGTTGACCCAAAAGGGAAGCCTGCCCATACTATCATTAAACCACTTCGCTACTTTTCTGAACACGATATGACACTCGTAGAAGCTTCTCCTCTCACCGGTCGCACCCATCAGATACGGGTGCATTTGTTCCACGTGGAACATCCGATCATCGGTGATCCCGTCTATGGACCGGAAAAAGAGGATGTGATTCGATTCATAAAAAAAGAGCTGTCACCGATTGAGAGAATGAGAATAGGGGGATCAACGCGGTTGCTTCTTCATGCACATTCGGTTGAATTTGAGTATGAAAACAAAGTATATAAGATAAAGTCTGAGAAAAATTTTGTGAAAGAGTGCTTTGAAGCGATGGGGATTACTCCCCACCTCGAATATAACGTTGACGCTTTGCCTCTTTAATCTTACGAATATCTACAAGTATATAGCCGTCAATACAGTTGTTAAAATCACTATCGATTCCGAAATCCATAAACTGTACTCCCCCCTCTTCACAGAGTTCGCTGTACTGTTTGTAGAGGGTAGGGACCGATACGTCCAACGCTTTTAGATAATCCTTAAGGACTCTAAAATCCTCAGTATAGTTCTCACCGCTAAACAATGCTTTAAACTCATTCTGGACATATTCTGAGAGCTTATAAGGTGACTTTGCTCTCACCATGGTGTGTTCACTTCCAAAATAGAGGGCATAAAAATAGACCAAAGCCTCTTGCGCATGCTTCGGAAAACTCCCCGATATACTTACCGGCCCCATCATATATTTGACTTGAGGGTTGTGGCTGAGATAGGCACCGATCCCTTGCCAGAGATAATCCAGTGCACGGCTCCCCCAGTATTTCGGCTGAACAAAACTACGCCCTAACTCAATTGCGTCTTCGAGAATCGTATCAAACTGCTCATTCATATCGCACAAATCCGACATATACAATCCCTCTTTTCCTAGCCATGAGAGAATCCATTCACATTCACCGATGCGATAGGCTCCTGCAATCTCTAATGCCTCATCATCCCATAATACGAGATGGTGATAATAGCGATCATACTCGTCAATGTCACGAGCATGACCGCTCCCTTCTCCCACTTTTCGAAAAGAGTACTCACGCAAACGACCGATTTCATTAATAATATTTGGGGCATTTTCATGTTCGATGAGATAAATCTCTTTATTATCGCTGGTCATCCCTAACAATTCCCCTCTTCTAAGCTCACTTCTAAGCTCTTGACGTGACACAGGATGAGCAATGGAACACTCAGTCGGATAAACACCTCGTTTCCCTTTTGAAATACGCAGTAGATGTTTACGAAATAACCTCGCATGCCGTTTTTCACTGATGTTAAAATCACTCATCGCTTTTTCGCTCACCATTTCACCGATTGTAAAATCAAAAACTCTATTGCGTGCTGCAAATATTTCGTGACTGAGGAGCAATCCCCCTAATGGTTTATAAATCCATGATGCGGCATAAAAGAGTGGACTGTTTTTACCTTTTATATGAATCGGAAGAATAGGGGCTGAATTCCGTTTCGCAAATTTTAAAAATCCCCCTTTCCATCGTCCCTCTTTGATCCCGAATAACCCTGCACGAGAGACTTCACCTGAGGGGAAAAAGATTACGGCTTCTTCAGCTTGTAATGAATTGTCGATTTGTCGTAAAGCATGTTTTGAGAGTTTGTCATTAAAATTATCTACCCCTATCATAAACTCTTTGAGTTGTGTGATTTCACCCAACATACGATTAGCAACAATCTTCACTTTTTTATCTTGACGAACTGAACATACCATTTGTATCAGACAAAGGGCATCCAATGCCCCTAAAGGATGATTAGCAACAATAATCACTTTACCCATTGTAGGGATATTCTCAATTTGGCGATGAATTGTTTTATAGGAGACATTTAAATATTCTAAAACGGCATCCACAAATGGTAATCCACTTTTCTCTTGGTGAATCTCCATAAATCGATTAATCGATTTCTCATGAAGCAATAGCCGAGTAAGTCCTACAATTGTTTTATTAATAATTGTAGGGTATCCAAATATTTTTGGGTGTTCTTTGCGTAATATGTATTCTGCACTAACCATCTTTTTTCCTTTTTCTTAAGTAATGCACATATTCGTGTATCTTATTATTAGAAGATTAGAGAATATCGGTTGCAATGTGATTACATCAGGATTACAATGCTATTACAACCAATTAAATAAAAAAAATTATCGGATGATGTGAATAACTTTTATTAACAATGTTTTTATTCATTTTTGATTCGGACAAAATTGTCACAATCCCCTGAAATAGGGAGTTTAAGTGGAGTTAAAGAAAGATTATTTCAGGGTATATTAATATAAAATATTTCTGAAATATAGAAGATTTTTACCAATTTTTTTACAAAAAGTGATGTAACTTATTCACAGTACGCTCACAGTGTGAATATTACACATTTTCAAAATATTTTGTTTTTTTTATTTGAATTAAGAAATTTTTTAGGGGGTTAACAAAGATAAACGCTTAAGTGATTCATCAATCTAAAATTATTAAGGATCTCTAAGTCTCTTTAGATACACTTCTGACTTGGCGACCCTCCTGGTGTGTTGGTCGCTTTTACAAAAATTATTTTTTCTCTCTGCTTTTTTGATTGATCTCTAACTTGACTCTTTGAGCATGAGTAATCGCTACTGCCATCGCATCGGTAATATCCAGCGGCTTTATCTCTTTTGTAATTCCTAATATTTGTTTTACCATAAATGCTACCTGCTCTTTTGCTGCTTTCGCTTTACCTGTCAACGATTTTTTTACCTGCAGCGGTGTATATTCTGCAAACATACCATACTCCTGTAAAAGCTTTAAGGTTATAGCTCCACGAAACTGTGCCAGCTTTAAAACGGTTTTAGGGTTATGCGCATAAAAAATATCTTCCATCGCTACTTCATCAATTGTATAGGATCTAAATAATTGTTCTATTGCTTCTGCAACCTGAGGAATTTGATATTGAAGTTCTTCTGCTTTTATTTTGATCAGACCAGCTTCGATAAGACGTAATTTTTGTCCCTCAATTGCTACGATCGCATATCCGCAGTTTCGTGTACCCGGATCAATCCCTAAAATAGTCATTAATTTCCTTATTCACAGGAGTGAATATCTACTATTCACTTCGTATTTGATCCTAATTATAGGCAAATATCGGTATTATTCACAAATACTATTCACATAAGGGAAAAGATGAATTCAATCGGTAAACAGGTTTTAAATGCGCTCAAAGGGGAGATCAATGAGATTGATTACCAGCGCTATATTAAACAACTTACCTATGATGAGAGCGAATCAAAAAGCAATTTGGCTATCTATCGTGCACCTAATGCCCTCATAGCCAACTGGGTACGAACAAAATTTGCCGATAAAATTGCCCATCTTTTCGAAATTAAAACCAATATTAAGCCCACTGTTTCGATTTTACTCCAATCCTCTTCAGCCCCAGCAACAACACAAGCTACAGCAGTTACACAAAATGTGGAACGTCCCAGCGGTTCATTGCTCAACCCCTCATATACCTTTCAAAACTTTGTTGTAGGTGATTCTAATAATTTCGCTTTTATCGCCGCCAAAAATGTGAGTGAAAAACCGGGGGTCGTATACAATCCACTCTTTATCTATGGCGGTGTCGGTCTAGGGAAAACCCACTTGATGCAATCGGTCGGAAACGTAATGCTCGCTCAGGGGAAAACTGTCATTTATACCTCAGTAGAGCAATTTCTAAACGATTTTACCCGCCACCTCAGTAACCGTACCATGGATCGTTTTAAAGACAAATACCGAAAATGTGATTTGCTTCTCATCGATGATATTCAGTTTTTGAGCAACAAAAACCAAATCCAAGAAGAGTTTTTTCACACCTTTGATGCGTTGCGAAATGAGAACAAACAAATCATCATCACCTCCGATAAACCCCCAAAAAAAATCGGTGGACTCGAAGAGCGTCTCAAAAGCCGTTTTGAATCAGGGCTGGTTGCCGATATTCAACCACCTGAACTCGAAACCAAAATCGAGATTATCAAGAAAAAATGTGAAATCAACCGCGTCAAACTCGACCGCGAAGTGATCAACTACGTCGCGACGATCATCGAAAATAACACCCGCGAAATTGAGGGGATCCTCTCCAAACTCAATGCCTATTCACAGCTCATGGGAGTTGACATCACCATCGAATTTGCCCGCAACGTCCTCAAAGAACAAATGGCCGAAAAGCGGAGCAACATCACCATTGATCTAATTATGGAAATTGTTGCCAAAGAACTCAACATCAAACCAAGTGAAATCAAATCCAAAAGTCGAAATAGCAACATCGTATATGCACGACGTATCGCGATCTATCTCTCTCGCTCACTGACACCGAATTCAATGCCTCAACTCGCTCAATATTTTGGGATGAAAGATCACACCGCGGTCAGTCACACAATGAAAAAAATCCAAGAACTTATGAAAAATGATGAGGATTTTCGGATTAAAGTAGAAGAGTTGTCTAATAAAGTATCGATTGCAACTCCTGAATAATCTTATTGTATTTGTAAACCCCTTTTAAAAAAGCTATAATTCGTACAAAGTGAATAGATGTGAATGAAAAAGAATCGTTTCATCACATCACAAAAGCAGGAGAGATGGGAGTTTATGGTGTGTTTTCACCCATTCACACCCCCTTATTACTAACTATTACAATTAATGCTTATAAATAATAATAGGAGTCGTTTATGAAAATCACCGTAGATAAGTCGGTTTTAGAAAATATCCTTCTACACCTCCAACCATTTTTAGAGAAAAAAGATACATCCCAAATTACTTCTCACATATTCCTATCAACCGATGGAAGAACTCTAACAGCTAAAGCAACTGACTATGAAATTGGTCTCTCTATCCAAACCAATTCTATCAGTGTAGAAGAACCTGGTTCATTAACCGCTAATGGTAAAAAACTTTTAGATATTATCCGTATTCTAAAAGATGAAGAAGTTGAGTTAACTCTTGATAAAGAGACTCTTCATATTCGACAAAAACGTTCCAACTTCAAACTCCCAACCTATAAGAGTTCTGAATTTCCCTCTTTTCCAACAACTGATGGAAAACCGAATATTGTGATTAATTCTCATGTACTGATTGAGTCACTCAAAAAAATCACCCCTGCAGCCGATACTAATAATCCAAAATTTGAGCTCAACGGAGCATTGATTGATATTAAATCAAATCAAATCAATTTTGTCTCTACCGATACACGCCGTCTTGCTTTGGTTCACATCGATAGTCAAAATGATGCAGAACTCTCCATAATCGTCCCTAAAAAAGCGATTATTGAAATTCAAAAACTTTTTACCGATAACATCGAAATCTATTACGATAATACCCACCTTATTATCAAATCTGAAGACTCTTTGTTTTATACCAAACTCATCAACGGTAAATTCCCCGATTATAACCGTATTATTCCTCGTGAAGCTCAACGCACCATTACACTGCCAAAAAGTGCTATAGTGACTGCTATTAAGCAAATTACGACTATTTCTAATGATCTTAAACTCACTTTCCAAAATGATGCTATTTTATTCGAGAGTTTAAGTGATGATAATATTGAGGCAAAAACAGCGGTAGAGATTGAAAACGGATTTGAAACACCGTTTATCCTCGCGATTAATAGCCGTTATATTTTGGATTTTTTATCCCAAGTTAACAGTACCGAATTCACCCTCGAAGCGAATGAGTCTAATC
>CAZKJU010000091.1:0-7984 GCA_964553185.1 uncultured Sulfuricurvum sp. | reverse complement strand
GAGCAGCCTTTTATCTTCCTCTCCGCACTTCTCGCGTTCTCAGGAATCGCGTTAGGGGTGATGGTGCTCATCATTGCGATGGCACTCATGAACGGGTTTGACAATGAGTTCAAGAAAAAACTCACCGTCATGAACTATCCTCTCACGATTCAGCCCAAATTTTTCGGAACCGTCGATACCGCTTTGCTCGAACAGCTCAGAGAAAAATTCCCCGATTTATCGTTTAGTCCCTATGTCACCTCTGCCGTACTCTCCCGCAGTGGAGATCAGATGGAGGGCGGATATTTATTCGGTGTCGATTTTGCCCAAGAAGCTAAAGTGAACCGTATCGTCGCCGAGGGATTGAAAGCCGGTGTTCCTGATAAATTTCAGGTCATGGTAGGGCAAACACTCAAAGAGCAGTTTCTCCTCACTGAGGGTGAAAAACTCACCTATATCTTTACTCAGATGGAGCCGGGCGGTTTGGCACTGACCCCGAAGATTAAACGCTTTGAGATGGTTTCAACCTTTAATTCAGGGCTTAGCGCTTATGACAAAGGGTTCTCCTATACCTCATTAGAATCATTACAGCGTATTTTAGGTATCCCCGAAAACCTCTATGACGGTATCCATATCCATTCCCTCAATCCCGAAGCCGATATCAACCGTGTAAAAGCCGTTTTGCCCGATACGGTATCGATCCGTGGCTGGTGGGAAGATAATGGCAACTTTTTTGCGGCATTGAAGATGGAAAAGATGTCCCTTTTTATCGTTTTGATGCTCATTATTTTGATTGCGGCGATTAATATTATCTCTTCGTTGCTGATGACCGTGATGAATCGTCGCAGCGAGATTGCATTGCTTATCTCACTGGGTGCATCCAAAGCCGAAGTGAAAAAAACCTTTTTAATTCTTGGAATTGTGATCGGTGTTTTAGGGATTACGACAGGGGCGATTTTAGGGTTTTTAGGGATGTGGATATTGGGAACATTTGAGATAATCTCTCTCCCTGCAGATGTCTATCCTACATCAACACTCCCATTGGATTTAAGTGTTGTGGATTTCTTTTCTATCATTATCGGAGCCTTTGTAATTGTCCTCCTCTCTGCATGGTATCCTGCGAAAAAAGCCTCTGAAGTGGATGTGTTAACGGTTCTGCGGAACGAATAGATTTTACTGTCAGATTGACATATAATCGCACTCCTCTCTAGGATGATACTATCATCACGGTATGATAATCCATTTAGATCTTGATTGCTTTTTTGCCTCTTGCGAACGTGTCCGTAATCCCTCTTTGAAGGGAAAGTGCATTGCGGTCGGTGGGAGAGGCGATCCTTTTATTTTTGACAAAAAACCCTCACCCGCCAAAAAACTGATGACCCTCAATTCAGGGGCTTTTGTCCCTTCGCTCTTTCATGCTGAGCATGATGGAAGCAATTATTTTAAAGATGGTGACAAAATACGGGGTATTATCACTACGGCAAGCTACGAAGCGCGTGCTTATGGGGTAAAAACGGCTATGAGTGTGCATGAAGCGCTGAGACTGTGTCCCCATCTTATTCTCCTTCCCCCAAACCATCTCCTCTATCATACTATGAGCCATGAACTGATGGAGTATCTATCGAGCGTAGTTCCTGTGATGGAGCAATACAGTATTGATGAGATGTTTGGAGATTTACGAGGGTGGATTGATGAGGATGATACGTATGAGTTTATCCGACACCTTCAAAACGAGATTACGCTCCGTTTTGATCTTCCTGTTTCCATCGGAGCAAGCTGTTCCAAATGGATTGCGAAACTTGCTACCTCTGCAGCAAAACCTTATGGAGTTTGTGTTGTTCATAACCATGAAATTGAATCGTTTGTCAAAGAGATACCGATTGGAGAATTTCCGGGTGTCGGAAAAGCGTATTCATTTAAAATGGAACGCTACGGCATTAAAACCATCGGAGATGCGTGGAAATCCGAAACGCTGATACGATCATGGGGCAGGGGAGGAATCGATCTGTATGCGAGGCTGAGGGGATGTGATAATGAGGCAGTGCAGACGAGCCGCTCCCGAAAAGGGATAGGTATATCACGCTCCATGGATCATCCGATAAAAGAACGAGAGGAGTTGTATCGTCGTATTCATATCTTGGTACGTCATTGGAGCCACACCATTATGAAATTGGGGGTGAATCCCACCACCTATGCATTTTCATTGGGATATGAAAATTGGGGACATTCGAAAAAACAATTCACCCTTTATCGTCTCTTTAACGAAACGTTTCTCCAAACGTTTAGTATTGAGAAATTCAAAGAGCTCGATATTTATCCCCATATCAGCGTTCGCTACATCTCGATGAGTGCGACGAAATTTATCCATCATGATCCAAAAAGCTTTGATCTCCTCGAAATCCAAACGGATACCAAAATGCGCCACTTAACCGATGCCTTGACGAAAGTGAGAGATAAATACGGGATGGATATTATCCGTGGAGGAGGGGAGCTATAAGTTATTTTTTCTTCTTATCGTCCATCATCCATAAAAACGGATAAGCAACGGTACGTTTGAGGATATTAAACGGAGCCGTAGCAATCTCTTTTGCAATCGCTGTTTCTACTTTCGGGTCATCGAGTTTTCCGCTGAGGGTGAGGGTTGTGGAGATGGAACCGTCATCTCCGAAGAGGATATAACCCACCATCGGTACTTTCCCCAGTGTAGAACCAAGATCTGTCTTGAGAGTCAGTGTACCGCTTAGTGTTTGGGCGTCTAAATTGGCACGTCCTTCACCGAGTATATTCATCTCAGGAGAGTTCAGGGTAAAATTATCGACCTTCACAATCCCCTTATGGTAGGCAAAATGGGCGTAGCCCTCTTTAACAGGAAGCCCTTGGCGATTATAGTTGGGGAGTGAAAAGGTTGCTAAGGAGGGGACGGTATTGATAAAAGCTAGGACATTATTAAGTACTTTGTAATCTTTTAATATCGTATTTTCAACCCGCATAACCCCCTCAAAGGTGTCAGCTTCTCCTTTTGCCTGAAAAGAGAATTTGCCTCCGCTAAAGTCGCTGAGGGCAAAGAGATGTTCCATAAATTTATCGTTGAATCCGTTTCCGTCGATGTAAAAGAGACCGTTGCGTATTTTGAGAGAGGCACTTCCCCCCATGTGATAAAGTGCGGCATCTAAATCATCATTACTGAGGGTTGCTTCCATCTTATCTGCGACAATTCTACGCCCTTTCATGAGATAAAGATGGATGTTTGAGCTGCGAATGTGGATGGGCGAAGACTCTGAACCTGCTTTGGATGACGTCCCGGAGGCAGGTTGATGGGCGCTCAGAAATGTAAAAAGCTGCGGGACATTAATACCGATATTTTTAGCTTGAACCTCTATGTTATCATCTCGACGTTTGATCATGAGACGATCGTTGACCCGTATATTGGTTATTCCGTCTTGATAGAGGCCGCTAAAGTTATATTTGGATACTGCTTTATCGTTGATCATCATTAACGCATATGGGTACTCGATCGTACCGTTAAAAGTGTAAAGTGATTTTGCAGGTGTATAAAAGAGGTTTAGATTCCCTTTCTCAATATGATATTGACGTAGAATCGGGGAACGCTCTGAGAGCAGGCCAATATCATCGAGACTAATTTTCCATCCGTGTGGAATGGTCGAAAAGTGGGCTCTAAGGAGATCTGAATCCAATGCTATCTCTTCGCCCGATGTATCGAGTGAGAGGTGTAGTGACTCTTGTGCATCAAGCAGAGAGGAAATTTTCGGACTTAATGGGATCATATCATTAATGCGAATGGAGCCTTTGAGTGTATCGAGAGATAAATGACCGGTAAATTTACCTTTGAGCAAATCCCCCAATACCGCTTCAATTTGCTCGAAACTAATCCCATCACCGCCCATACTTGCATTAAAGGGGGAAATGAGCAGTGGAAGTTGGTGGATTGTCCACGCTGAAGCACTATTTGAATGGAGTGTTGTACGGTTTTGGTCGTAATGAAGATCAATACTCAACGGGGCATGATTAAGTTGTATCTCTCCTAATTTAAACTCATTGAGTTCGATTTGGATATCAGTTTGTTTTTTGGAGCCGTTAAAGTATCCGTTGATTTTTCCATGGATCGTATCGGAGAGGCTGAAAGGGACAGATTTTAAAGAGGTTATCGTATTACGATAATCAAATGGTGCATGAAAGGAGTCAATTTGCAGTTTCTCTCCCAAAACATTCCAGCGTGATGGCATGATACTGAGAGAATCCCCCTTGGGAGCTATGAGGTACTTGACGCGTAACGGCTCTTTAGAGTCCCAAAGGGTTAGATGCTTTTTATTCGGCAGAGGAGCAACCTCATACGCATCGATCGATACCGATCCCTTTTCACTGAATGTATCGTATTCACCGTTGACTCGTGCATGGGCTATATCCTCAAAATGGGCGATGAAATGGTCAAAAGTGACATTGTTTCGACTCAGTTTTACAACTCCACCTTGCGTTCTAAGCGGTATTTGATCTAAAAGGATTTCCGAATCGGTAGGGAGGAAAAGACCATTTGCAGTGGTTTCTAACGTATGCAGATTGATCGAGAGATTGAGATCAACATCACACTCTCCTGAGATTTGCCGAATTGGCAAGGTGATAGTGTAAAAATGTAAAAGATTGGTGATAGGAATATTAAGTTGTGCGTGAGATGAACGTATCTGGGCATTGAGCATGGTATGAGGGGTAGTAAAGTCGATAACCACATTACTTGATTCGGTTGGAAGAGTGTAAAAGGAGCCGCTTTTAGGAAGAATGTGCAATTTTCCCTCGTTATACAACAAGTCAATTCGGGGCGCCTTGATCGGTTCAAATCCTGATGCAAAGGTGTATTCTCCGTTGAAAACAGTCGCTTTGGCCTGTAATGCTTTGATAAGCTCTTCAGGCTTATCGTAATGAAATGATCCCCGCAAATATTCTAGCGTTATGAGCGAAGCTTTTGCGTACTGGGTAATCCATGGTTGCACTTCGGAATCAACACCAAAAAATTCAACGATAGGGGTAACGGAATGCAAAGGCTCGTTTGTATGAAGACTAAAGGTTAATGAATCGGTATCGCCGGATGCTTTGATAAAAAGAGTAGGGGTATTGGGTATATCCAACAGGGCGTTCATAAACAAACGTTGCTGCGGAAGATCTACCTTCAGATTAGCACTTATCTTCGCACCTTTGATAGTGCCATGAGGCATTGAAAGGTTAAAGATTTTTTCATTGAGGGTAAATACACCGTTGTAAGATCTATTCTCATCAAACAAGGTAACTCTCCCTGGAGAGTTTTCATTATAGTGTAATGAAAGTTTTACCGTGTCATATTGAATCGTAGTAATATCAATTTGTTTAACCCAACGCTCTGTATGACGAATGAGAGGGGGTAATTTACTCAAAGGTTTCAGGGTTAGAGGGAGATTGTCATTTTTAAATGCACTGAGATCAACTTTCTCTGCTCGAATCAGTAGAGCATTTTCCCATTTGAGATATAATTTCTCAACTTTGAGCCCTTTAAAGCTCAAATGATCGATATTAATACCTTCCAGTAAAGCGATGAACGTGAAAAAGCCAAGAAAAAAAGTAAAAAATAAACCAAAAAGAATGTACCTGTGGGTTTTAGGGATAATATTGGTGATAATTGTCTCTTTCATGACCTACCTGTTCTCTACTGTCACATCACCAAAAATCGTCTACATACCGCACGGTTCCGTCTTTAAAAGTATATCACACCTCCAAGATGATGGGGTAAATCTCTACAAAATCGATGCATTTATTTTACGTTTATTAGGTCAACCACAACAAGGGTGGATTGATCTTAAAGAGGAAAAAACAAGCCGTATTGAGTTTTTATACAAATTAACAACGGCTAAAGCGGCTACCCGTGCCGTAACTTTAATTCCCGGAGAGACCACGGTTATCTTTTTACAACAGTTGAGTGATGCGCTCTCTTTGAATATGAATTTATTACAAGAGGCATATGACAAACATGCCCCTTATAAAGAGGGGAGTCTTGTTCCAGATACCTATAGCATCCCAAATGGGATCAGCGAAGAGGAGCTTATCATTCATCTATTAAAGGAATCAGATGAAACGATGCAAAGCTGGGCACGTGAGTATAAGAAGTCGTATGATAAAGAAAAATGGTTACAAATAGTAACAAAAGCATCGGTTATTCAAAAAGAAGCCGCTTCAGTCTCCGATATGCCGTTTGTGAGTTCTGTTATCGATAATCGACTGAAAAAAGGGATGCGTTTGCAAATGGACGGAACATTAAACTACGGTGAATTTTCCCATCAAAAAGTGACAGCGCGTCGTATTAGAACCGATAAAACCCCCTACAATACGTACAAAAACAAAGGTTTGCCTTCAATCCCTGTTTGTAATGTTTCTAAAGATGCGATTCATGCTGCGATTAATCCAAAGCGCACTGACTACCTCTATTTCGTTCGAGGCAAAAATGGGGAACATATCTACAGTAGTTACTTTTCTACACACCATCAAAACATAGTAAATGCTACAAAATGAAACATATTGTCAACTTTTTACGAGCTTTGGAGAGTCAAACAGCAAAAATGTCAAAGTAAGTGTTATCATGCTTATATAAAAAAAATGACAGGAGAACCTGATGGCAAAAATCATTTGGTCAGTAATTGACGAAGCACCGGCACTAGCGACATATTCGCTACTTCCAATCGTAAATGCATTCACACAAGCCGCAGGCGTAGAAGTTGTTACAAGTGATATTTCACTTGCAGGTCGCGTTATCGCTACTTTTCCAGAACGTATGAGTGATGCTCAACGCATCCCTGATAATCTTGCTGAGTTGGGTGTTATTGCTACAAAACCAGATGGTAACATTATCAAGCTTCCTAATATATCTGCTTCAATTCCACAGCTTAAAGCTTGTATTGAAGAGTTGCAATCTCAAGGGTATGATCTGCCAAATTATCCTGAAGAGCCTCAAACAGATGAAGAAAAAGAGATTCATGCACGTTATGCGACGTGTCTCGGTTCTGCGGTTAACCCTGTTCTTCGTGAAGGTAACTCAGATCGCCGTGCTGCAGTTGCGGTTAAAAACTTTGCAAAGAAAAACCCGCACAAACTTCGTGCATGGGATGAAGGTTCAAAAACTCGCGTTGCTCACATGAACAGCGGTGATTTTTTCGCAAATGAGCAATCTGTGACTAAGAAAGGTGACGGCAAAGTCGTTATCGCTTTGAACGGCAAAACACTTAAAGAGATTAATGCGGTTGATAGTGAAGTACTTGACGGTACATTTATGTCAGCTAAAGCACTACGCTCTTTCTTGGCTGAGTCAATTGCTGAAGCTAAAGAGAAAAACATCCTATGGTCGATCCACCTTAAAGCGACTATGATGAAAGTAAGTGACCCAATCATGTTCGGACATGCCGTATCGGTATTCTTTAAAGATGTATTTGAAAAATACGCTGCAGAATTTAAAGAGATCGGTGTTAATCCAAACCTCGGTCTTGGTGATTTGTACAAAAAATTATCAAAACTTCCTGCGGATAAAAAAGCTGAGATTGAAGCAGCTATCATGGCAGTTTACCCGACTCAGCCTGCAATGGCGATGGTTGATTCTGACAAAGGTATCACGAACCTCCATGCATCAAACGATGTGATCATCGATGCTTCATTGCCTGTAGTTGTGCGTGATGGCGGTAAAATGTGGAATCCAGCAGGAAAAGTAGAACAATGCGTTGTTACGATTCCGGATCGTTGTTATGCTACGATGTATTCTGAAATCATCGAAGATTGTAAAGCAAATGGGCAATTCGACGTTACGACGATGGGATCAGTATCAAATGTCGGTTTGATGGCTCAAAAAGCAGAAGAATACGGCTCACACCCGACTACGTTTGAAATCGCTGAAGACGGTGTTGTAACTGTAACTGATGATAGCGGCGTATTGATGAGCTTCAATGTTGAGAAAGGTGATATCTGGCGTATGTCTCGTGCG
>CAZKJU010000090.1:0-8072 GCA_964553185.1 uncultured Sulfuricurvum sp. | reverse complement strand
CGATTTTGGGAGTTTCTTGACAAGCTCTTTGAGTGTTTTCGCACAAGGGAGAAGCGGATGGTGCAGGAAATCGATTTTCTCTAATAGCGACCTGAGGAGCGGATCGTTTAAAAATGAATGGGTATTCCCGTTGCAGGTGATCCCCTGTAACCAGATGACTTTGAGTTTAGCGGGATTTGAGGGCATAATAGATATTTTCGGCTATCGTGTGTTCATACTCTTCTAGCGGTTTTGGGAGGATATGTTCACCGCTGATAAACACCATTCCCCCTAGATACCCCATAAAAAGACCGAATGCACTGAAAAAGTCCTGATCTCTCAGTTCACCGCACCGAACCCCCTCTTCGAAAAAGATCATCATCTCAGTTACAAACGCAGAGACGCAGATCATCCCCTCACAACAGTTTTGAAACACTTCACGGTTCGATAGGTAAACCCGCAAAAAATACTCGATGGTCTCGGGACGATCTTTCGCGATCTTAAAATACATATGAACAATCGATTCAATCTTCTCTTGGGTATTGAGCGGACTTTCATTGATTTGACGGATCTCTTCTCCCAAAATATTGGCAATATAGAGGATAAGGTCCTTTGCCAGCATCTCTTTGGAGGTAAAATAGTTATAGAGGTTTCCGACGCTCATCCCGATTTTTTCGGCGATGGTGGGCATCGTCGTTTGGTAAAACCCCTCTTTGGAAAAAAGTTCCAGAGCTTTGGTCATAATGGAAACTTTACGTTCTTCTTTTGTAGGGCGTGCCAAAATTAATTCCTTTACCCCGTCATCCGCAAGTCTAACCCGAGGATCCATCCCCATTGAAAAAGCTGGATTCCCCCTAGAGGGGACTTTGCCCGCCTATGCGGGAATGACGAAAACATTTCCCTAATTATAGCGAATAACCATTCATTATTTTATACTGTGATAACTCTTTTCCTTTTGTATCGATCACATGCACCGCACATGCCAAACACGGATCGAATGAGTGGACGGCGCGCAATACCTCCAACGGAGCGGCAGGATCGGCGAGTTTCAACCCGATCAACGACTCCTCATACGCCCCGCGTCCCTCTTTGGCACCTTTGGGTGAAGCGTTCCATGTGGTCGGGACAACCGCCTGATAGTTGGCTATTTTAGCCTCTTCGATACGGACGAAATGTCCTAAAACTCCGCGCGGTACTTCGAAAATTCCTGCCCCTTTGGCTTCACGGGGGAGTTCTTCAAACACGTATTTTGTCCACGTGCTCTCGTCGTAGTATTTGATATTTTCGATCAAATCACTCATCGTATCAAAGAGGTAATCGCAGCAGATTTGCGCTTCCACGGCGCGCGCGGCATTACGCCCGATGGTCGTGGAGAAATCGATCAGCTCCATACCGGATCGTTTCATAAACCGTTCCATATAGGGGCGCACCACATCGGAATGAGAAACATATCCGACGATCATCCGCGCCAACGGTCCCACTTCCATGACAGCTCCATCATAGCGGGGTGCTTTGACCCATGTATATTTCCCCTCGGTTTTTAGCGATCCGTCCTCATTTAGATCGGTATAAAACGGTGTCGTATCCCCCTCGTACGGAGAGAGCGGAGCATCATTTTCATACCATGAGCGCGACGCCTCTTCGGTGATTTTGCTCGAATCAAACGGCTCGATGCTCTCAAAATTATGAGCTTTGATCACACCGCCTGCAAACAACTGCCGATCTTTACCAAATCGGTAGCCGCCACAGCACATAAAGTTACCAATGGCACGCCCCTCTCCTGCTTTGATAGAATCACGATAGGCATTGATGAGCATCAACGTATCGGGGATATAAGCACGCTCGATAAAATCCCTCGTCTCTTTGATGATAAACAAAAAGTCATTGAGCCGCTGAGGGTTGAGCATATCGGCGACGCTCGTCACCCCTCCGACGACCAGATTTTGGGGATGGGGAGTTTTCCCCGCAAAAATTGCCACCGCTTTGGAAAGTTCGCGTTGAATTCGCAACGCTTCGAGATAGTGGTTCATGTGTACCAAATTCTCTTCTGGACTCAAACGATACTCAGAGTGCCCCCAATAGCCGTTGGCGAAGAGTCCCAAACGTCCCGCTTTGACAAATCCCTCCAGTTTTTCTTTGATCGCTTCGAGATGCCCGTCTGAATTGCGATACGGGTGTTCACACCACTCCTCGGCATCTTTAGCGGCTTTAGAGCAATCGGCACTAAGCGCGCCGGTAATGTCCACGAAATCGAGCGAGTGGAGGTGATAATAGTGGACGATATGATCTTGAACGAACAGCGAGAGGGTGACGAGATTACGAATAATCTCGGCGTTGTGCGGTATTTCGATACCGTATGCCGCTTCCACCGCACTGATCGAGGCACGATAGTGGACGTTTGTACACACGCCGCAAATACGCTGGGCAATCAATCCCGAATCACGGGGATCACGCCCCTTTAAAATCGTCTCAATCCCCCGAAAAAGCTGACCCGATGCCCACGCTTCAGTGATGACATTATCCTCATCAATCTCTACCTCGATCCGCAGATGACCCTCGATACGGGTAATCGGGTCTATAACTATCTTCTTACTCATGACTTCCCTCCGGTAATTTGCGATTATTGGCATACAGATCAAACGCGATTTTTCCCTGACCGCATCCGAAACATCCATGCCCTGCCTGTACCGGCCAGCTCGTCCCCTCATTAAACTTCACAAGGGAGCAGTTGAGATCGGCGTAAGGGCCTTTGCACCCCATCTCGAAAAGGCACCACCCCTTCTTCGCCCCCTCATCGCCCCATTCACGAACAAACTCCTCGGCATCATAGTGACCCCGACGTTCGCAGTTATCATGAACACGGAACCCATACGCCCATTCGGGACGGTTGTGGCTGTCGAGCTTCGGAAACTCATCGAACATAATGTATTGCAACAGAGTACCTACGATATTAATCGGGTTGGTCGGACATCCGGGGAGGTTAATAATATCCCCTCTATTTAGCGCTTCCGCTACCCCCACCGCACCCGTCGGATTCGGTGCTGCTGCCACCACACCGCCATCATACGCGCACGATCCCACCGCGATCACCGCCGCCGCATTTTTAGCAACGCGACGAAGCAGTTCTAACCCCGTCTCACCCTTCGGACCGATACGGAGAAACTTGCCATCCAGCCCCAAAGGGACTGCCCCCTCGACAAGGAGAACGTATTTTCCTGCATCGTTGTGAAGGATCGACTCTAACGCCGATTCGCTCTGATCTCCTGCACCCGCCATCAGCAGCTCGTGATAATCGAGGGAGATATATTTGAGGATCAAATCGTCCACTTTGGGGTGGGAGGTTTTGATAAACGCTTCCGAATTTCCCGTACAATCGGAGAGTTCCAGCCAGATGATCGGGATCTTGTTGAGCTGTGTTACCCCCTCACTCACCACATCCTCGTACTGCGGATGCAGATGCATCGACGCGGTAATCATCGACACCCAGTGGTTGAACTCACGGCTCATCTCGAACGATTCCAATGCCTCATGAAAATTCTCAGCACTGAGTTGATTGGTCGGATGGAGACGGTTGTATTTATCGATCCGTGCGCGTACTTTTGCCAGCTCAGCCGCTTGCGCCGCATCGAGGCGTTCTTGTTTTAACCGTGCCGCTTCTGCGGGATCGACCGGAGTTGCACTGATAATGGCACACACATCCTGTTTACACCGTCCGCAGGTACGTCCCGCTTTGGAGTGTTCTTTTAAATCCCCAAACGATGTCACACAGTTTTCGCGGATAATATCGACCAACTCCTGCTCATGTACCCCTTCACAGCTACAGATCAAACGACCTTTCTCGGACATAAGGCGGTTTGAGTACAAATACGCCGCATCAATCGGTGCATCGCTCTCGATCAACCGTTTCAGTGCCAGCAAATCGATATTGGTATTGATCCCGATGAAGCGTTTTAGGCGATCATGATTGACGATGTACTGATCGATCCGATCTCCATGGGTGATCAAAATCGTCTCATTCTCGCTATCTTTCGGGTTAAAGTCGGTTGCGCTGACATCGGCGAACAAAAAGGAGCCTACTTTCAGCCCATCAATCGAAACCTCTTCTTTAAAAGATGCGTTTACATCCCCAAGCAGATGTGCAATCGCCACATCGGCTTCAATCGTGCACTCTTTGACCCGTCCTGCGATAAATCCCCCCTCACGGAGCTGTGCCGCCTCACCGACACAATAGATGTTTTCATTCGATGTGCGCATCCGTTCATCGACCAAAATGCCCCGATCATATTCGAGCACGTCACGAGCGTATGGGATATTGGGATCGATCCCGACACCGAAAATGAGAAACGGGTTCTCGATCTCTCGCTGATGGGTGATAAGTTTCGTAATTCTATTACCTACAATCTCTTTGTCTGTAATCTGATCGTTAAACTGGATTCGAACCCGTTTATCCGCTTCGAAAATCCCCTGAATCAAGGATAGCGCTTCACGGCTGATCACCTCGGAATAGAGGTAGTTTTTACGCACTAGCAAGGTGATGCTGCTAGGTGCATCGCTGCGCGTCAGGGTATCGAGTAGCTCCAACGCGATAGGACCTGCCCCGACAATGACCACATTTTTACCGATCATCCCCTGCGCGATTTGCTCACAATCCCTCTGACTTCGGAACGTCGCGGCATTCTCAATACGAGAAATATCAAAGAGTGCTTTCGGAACTGAGCCCGTCGCGATGATCAGTTTGTCGTAATGATAGGCGGAGTGTTCACTAAAAACACGTTGGCTTTGGGGATCGATGGAGAGTATCTTTTGGTTCAATTCGAGCTGAACACGCGGATGCAGTTCCAATTCGATCGAATCTACGCAGTTGCAATCTTCCACCAGTTTGCACAAATGGATCCGATCATACGGCGGATGTTCCTCATCGGAGACAATCACGACCTCCGACGTGCTCTCTCGCTCCATGAGCGTGTTGGCAATATATACGGCGGCTATCCCGCCTCCGACAATAACAATCCTCATAGACTCTCCTCGCTCTTGGTTTGAATTTTAGCCGATTTTTTGGCGAGTGCGTACGCATCACGGCTTTGCTTGCACGCCTCTTCGTAGATGAACCAATGGGTATTTACCTCGTCTTCGCTCACGGCACTGCTTTGTTTTTTCTCACTTTGCCACAACGCTTCCTCGGGTTTCGGACACGCACGGACACATTCGCCGCAGTAAATGCAGAGCCACGGGTTATAGCGGTACGTTTTCGTCCCGTCCTCATTTTGAAAAAAGAGGATCGCTCCGGGGGGGCACACTTTTTCGCATTTATCACAGTAGATACACGCCTCATGATCATGTTCGATCAACCCCCGATACCCGCTCGGCAAAACAATTGCTTCGGCAGGATATTTGTGCGTTCGGATTGGTCTAAAAAGGTTCAAAAATGCTTCGATCATCGATTTAAACATCTGAGCCTCCTATTTCGCCGTACACGACATGCACGGATCGAAAGAGGCGAGGATGGCAGGAGCATCGGCATACTCAGAGCCTTTGAATACCTCCATCATCGCGGGAATAGATGAAAAGGTGGGGGTTTTGATCCGAACCCTCTCCAACATATTTTGACCGCTCCCCCGTACCAGATAAAAAAGCTCTCCGCGCGGTGCTTCGAGACGCACCACCGCTTCACCGCTGGGTTTGCCTTTGGTCTTCTCCTGTATCTCTCCCGCAGGGAGATTCTCAACGATATTTCGGCACATTTCTATCGAATTCACGATCTCCCGCAGACGGACAAAATTGCGTGCATGGATGTCTCCGCTTGATTCGAGTATCATCCGATACCCGATCTCTTCGTAGGGGAAATCGCTCGTCTCGGCGCGCACATCGGTTGCCAGCCCCGCCGCACGAGCCAAGGGTCCCAGTGCATTATAGGTATAAGCGTCCTCCAAACTCAGTACCCCTACCCCTTTGTATTTGAGGGAGAGCGACCAGTTGTTGTCGAAAAGTCCTATGAGCGTATCGATTTTTTCAGACAGTATCCCCAAATTTTTACGCACCAACTCGGAGAGTTCGAGAGTCAAATCACGGTTTACTCCGCCGATAGAGATAAAATCAAACTGGACACGGTTCCCGCTGATCGCTTCTTGCAGCTCCATTACGAGTTCCCGATCTCCCATGATCTGCATAAAGAGTGCTTCAAATCCTGCGTTTTCTGCCGTATGCGCCAGACAGAGCATGTGAGAGTGAATACGATCCAACTCCACCATCAACATCCGCAGGTATTTGATCCGATCGTTGGCGACATACCCCAATAGCTTCTCAACCGCGAGGGTATACGAAAGCGAATGGGTAATCGCGCACAATCCGCACACACGGGCGACGACATACCCCACCTGTTTGAACTCGAAACTGCGGGTACACGCCAACTCCACCCCGCGATGGACGAATCCCACATCGGCGTCGACTCCGATAATCTTTTCGTTCTCGCACTCAAACTTGAACCGTATCGGCTCCAACAACGAGATATGCTGTGACCCCAGAGGGATTTGGATCGTTTTTTTCATGATTCCTCCCGTAGCGGATGCTGATGTGAATCCTCATCGAGATAAAGCCCTCGCTCCGCACCCTCGACGCTAAGACCGAACATGTCGACAATCTCCCGCTCCCCCATAAACGCCGAGGGGATCAGGCTCACGAGCGATGGGACAGGGATCTCATAATCACTGAGAGCATAATAAATCACGATCTCATCTTTGACTCCGTAAGCGGAAAATATCCATTGCAGCTCGATTTTTCCATCCCCCAAATCGACCCCGTTAACGCTCAAAAAGTGCCACTTTTTGGGAACATAAAACGCGGTGATATCGCTCAACAGTGCCGCTAATGTTGTCTCAATTTTTCTCATGGTGTCCCACCTTTGTTGCCATGTTGAGGCGGCTGAGTTTATGACCGATCGTCTCAATCGCGCCGAAGAGCTTGTAAGGTTTCTCGATTTCTTTGCTTTTGGCTTCCAAAATATCCAAGGCTTTCACAACTCCATCGATGATAAGCTGAGGAGTGGAAGCGCATCCGGGAACATAAACATCGACGGGGATATAACGATCAATCCCGTCTTCGACATTCACCATTCCGCGAAAAACCCCTCCTGTGGTCGTACACGATCCCACCGCTACGACTACTTTAGGTTCAGGAATCTGCGAATAGAGTTCGACGAGACGCTCACGGGAGCGGTAGGTCACCGGACCGGTGACGAGAAAAATATCGGACTGCTTCGGATTACCCGTATTGATCACCCCAAACCGTTCCAAATCGTATTTGGGAGCTAGGGATGCGAGGATTTCGATGTCACAGCCGTTGCAGCTCCCCGCATTATAATGGAGTACCCACGGCGATTTTTTCCGAAAGGAGCTAAAAAACTTCATAACAGCACCCCCGCAAGATTGAGTATCGCCAAGCTCATCGCCACCGTATAGATGATTTTTACCACCTGAGCAGGTCGGACACGGGCGGTCGCGTTATCAACGAGATTGACGAGCAAAAATACCCCCGCGACCAACAGCACCCCCATCCAATGCGACTCTCCGCCGAAGAGGTAGACAAAGCTGTAGATAAAAATATACTCCAAAAATCGGGACATATACAAAAACTCGTAAAACACTCCGCTGTATTCGATCTCGACCCCTCCGACGATCTCCTGATGCGCCTCACCGACATCAAACGGCGATTTTTTCACCTTGATCGGAACAATCATCAACAGTGCGATAAACACTAGCAACAGTGTCGGTAAATAACTGCCGCTTCGTAGTATCTGCGAAATCTCGAAACTCCCGCTCACGAGATACAACCCCACCGCCGCCAAAATCAGTATCGGCTCATACGCCACCACCATCAGCAGTTCACGGTTAGCTCCCACATGCGAATACACCGAACAGACACTGTACCCCGCTAAAATCAGAAGAAGCTGGGCAAAGAGGTGCAAGAAAATGATGTAGAGGAGATTCCATCCCAAAAAGATCGCGGCAACGGCAAACCACAACACGGCGAAATGGGCAACCGCGAGGAGCGCATGGGGGGCATGGACGATCAACGTCCGTTTATCCAGAAGCTTGAAC
>CAZKJU010000089.1:0-8492 GCA_964553185.1 uncultured Sulfuricurvum sp. | reverse complement strand
CTCGCGACATTCAGCTTGGAAGGCTGACGCTCTAGCCAACTGAGCTATTCCCGCAGATGGTGGTGAGAGAAGGATTCGAACCTTCGAAGATAAAAATCAGCAGATTTACAGTCTGCCCTCGTTGGCCACTTGAGTATCTCACCACGGCCATAATCTGGTCTAACACTGATAAATGTAATGCGTTTCCGATTTCATTCAATGGTGCCGGCACGAGGATTTGAACCCCGGGCCTATTGATTACAAATCAATTGCTCTAGCCAACTGAGCTATGCCGGCATTGGTGAAATGGAGCCGAAATTATATACACTCTTTTCTAAAATGTCAAGCTAATTTAGAAGAAACTCAAACAATAGAATAAACAACCTCTTTTTTCTTTTTAGTTTCTACTATTTCACGTATCATCAGCCCCTCTATATTCAAAGCGATAAGCTCTTGAATCGAACCGATTTCATTCTTTGCTGCTTCTCTCAGTACAACACCCCGATACGCTTTCGCCCAATGGCTCACGACCTTCCCCTCTTTGAGAAACTTCAGTGTCGTAATCGGCTGCTGAGGAACATAAAATTTATCATAGTAGCCGGCTCGTAAATCGAGGATCTCTTCATCCCCTATAAAAGTATCGAGTGCTTCACTAAAGTGTGCTTTGTAATGTTTATCGGGGATAAAGCTTCCGATTGATGAACCTTGTTTGAGTTTGTAATTGGGGATAGCATCGTAGGCACGTATCGGACCGAAAAGATTGGAGAAGATAATCGTGTGTGTATCGATGTACCTTTGCGCTTGCGCCGAAAGCTCATGATAGCTCAAATAATCGTACGCCACCCCCTCATAGCGTTCAATCGCTTTCATGGTCGGCACCACTGCAAAGCTCTGTTTGTAGCGTCCGTACTCTTTTGGATCTTTGATCCCAAAAAGTTCATACAACTGTTCATCAGACCCTAGTTGCGTTAGTGCCTGATACTGTTCAATCACTTCAAGACGTTTTGAATAAAGCTCAGGGAAAATAAGACTTTGTTGATTAAACGAAGGGAGGATTCCCCCTTCTAGTTTTCCTTCACTGGGAGAAAAAAGGATAATCATTAGTAATATGCGGCGATAATAGCATAGCTTAGAAAGAACATCATGTGTGATGCCCCCTCGAAATAGTTGGTTTCTCCCTCATCGGTTGTTTTCCATACTAACAAGATGGTCAAGAGTAATGCTCCGATTTGAAGTGGGTTGAAATCGAGAGTGAGATTGATTCCAGAAAAATATGCCAACATCATCAAAATTGGGACTGTAAGGATAATTGATACGGTAGATGCGCCCATCGCAATGTTGACAACACGCTGAATCTGGTCATTACGCGCGGCACGTACCGCTGTAAAGATTTCGGGAGAGACGCTGATAATTGCAATCACCAAACCGGCCAAACCTGCTGAGATTCCATACTCTTTGGCAACATGGACCCCTTCGCCCGCAAAAATTTCCGCTCCGAAAGCAATGATGCCAATAAAACCAAAAATGGCCATAAAATTTACTGGAGTACTGAGATGTTCAAAAACATAATCACTCGATTCATTTTCATCGATTTCCGCATCTTCTTCCTCTTGAAGCTTTCGTTTCAAACGGAAAAAGCGGCTACGAGCCGTCGCTTTGAAAAAGTGCGTGTGAGTTCGAGTTTGAAAAATAAAAATGATAATATAAAAAAGAAGTAACACGCCGGCTATTAAATGGCTTACATGCGTTAACGCTTCGCTACCATGCGCCGTATGGCTCAATAACCCAGGAACCAGCAAAGCACTTGAAGCCACAAATAAAACGGTACTGTAGGCACTGGAGGTCTCTTTGTTATGCTGCTGCTGCGTATACGCAAGTCCTCCTAAAAAAACGGCAAGACCAAGGAGAACGTTCAAATCAACGATGACCGCTGAAATTATTCCCCCCTTTACCGTCTCTAAGACTTCAGGAGAGTGACGGACTTCCAATAAAATAACATAGAGGAGAATAATCTCAACCGCTACCGCACTAAAAGTGAGGACAAAACTGCCATAAGGTTCTTGGAGACGTTCGGAGAGAATATCCGCTACTTCGGCTACTGTGAGAGAAAGTGCTGCAATCCCGATAGCAGAAAAAAGCGTAGCCATCATCGAATCATGCTGCGTGTGAAAGATAAATGCGAGGGCTATCGCCGATATCCCGATAAAGATATCCCAATAGTCTTCAATAAAATAGCGTATCCGCCTGTCCAACTCTTTGTCCTTTTATAAATAATAGTAGAGAATCATACCATAATCAGAATGATCCTTAAATCCACCCTTTTCGTTTGAAGATATACACCGGTAAGATCGATGAAATAATCATCATACAGATAGAAAGCAAATAGCCGTATTTCCAATGCAATTCTGGGAGAAGATCAAAGTTCATTCCATATATGCTTGCAATCAAGGTTGGTGGTAGAAAAACAACATTCACAATCGTAAACATCTTGATTACTTTATTTTGCTCAATGCTCAATACCCCCACGAAAATATTTTGGAGATAGTCTAGCCGCTCAAAATTAAAATCCGTATAATCGATCAGCGACTTGATATCTTTGAGCATGACCGTAACATCATGTTTCAAGGCGTGTTTATATTTACTTGATTTTAAAAATGCACTCAAAATTCTCTGCTTATCATTCAAATTCTCACGAAGCTGCATATTCAGATCTTCCAATGATGAAATCCGTTCCAATATCTCTTCATCTTCATTCGTATAATCAGTCAAAACGTGTTTGCGAACGCGGGTAATGTCTTTTGAGAGTTTTTCAATAATATCTGCATCGGCATCAATCCGAATATCCAAAATTTGACAAAAAATATCATACCCTGTCTCAAACTGCTTCGGTGTCGCAAAAAACTTTCGATTAAATTCATCAAAAGTGTATAAATTGGTGTAACGGATTGAAATGAGCATATCGTTATGCAAAATAAAAGAGACCGTTTCATTATGAGAACTTTCACTTTTGGTCACTAAAAAGTAGCTGTTTATCTCAATCCGATTATTCTCTTCCCAATAGCGCGAACTGATTTCGATCTCTTCCGTTTCTTGCTTGGTTGGAAATTTGATATTAAACGTATTTTCAATAAAAACAATCTCGTCATACGTCGGTACCAGCATATCGATCCAAATCACTTTATCAATAACATCTCCATCTAGTTCTGACATAGTATCGATAAAAGCAATAGCATTTTCATTTCGGACATAGCATTTAATCATTGGGGTGTCCTTTCTTAAATCGCTCTTTATAAGAGCACTTTTGACATAACTCTTCGGTACAAATCCCTTTGGCAAAGCCTTCTTGAATTGTAGAGGAGCGTTTCGATGTCAGAATTTTACCCAAATTTGTCTCCCTCAGGTTACCTAACTCAATAATCCCCTCGGAGTCCAAGCAACACGGTACTACTCGTCCGTCTGATAGAACACCTATTTGCTTGTTAAGTCCTTGACAATACCCATCTCCAAGAATCTCATTTTTTAGATTTGGCCATTCAAAATAATGATCAAAATGGAGAAGGATTTTAGAAGCGAGACGGAGGCTTTGACGTTCTCCACTCATCTGCTCTTTGATCGATTCAATGTGAAAATGTCCTTCCAAGAGTGCAAAGAGCTTCGCATTAAATGACTCTTCACTGTGAACTTCATCCAAATTCCAAACCCGCAAATTGATAAAAAAATCTTTTTCGCGTGAGATCTTCTCATCACACAACTTTAGAATAGGCTCGATATAAGATTCAAAACTTCGAGAAGCACTGTTTTTATTAAAACTGTTGAGTGAAATATTAACCTGTCGGATTGAGGGGTGAAATAGAGCTTCACGACGCACTGAGTCGAGATAAAATCCACTTGTGGTGATCATCACCCTAAGCCCTGCTTGCTGAGCGACATCGAGGTATTCTTGCACGTTACTCAGCACCATTGGATCCCCCATCACATGAAGGGCAATCTCATCGGTATAGGAGCAAAGCTCTTCAACTACCTTTTTAAAAAAAGGGAGTTCCATCGTCGTTACAGGGTGAAGTTGTGGAGGGCAAAAATTGCATGAGAGTCCACAGATATTGGTTACTTCAACATAAGCACGGCTGAATTTCATTATAATCCCTTTATGCAAACCTTAGAATCTATCAATCAAACCCTTAGTACCCAAGATGCTGTACTGCTCTATTTCAGCGCACCCACCTGCAATGTATGTCATGCCCTCAAACCGAAACTGACCGAAGCGATTATGGAGCACTTCCCTACTTTTGTGATCGAGAGTATCGATATCTCTGAAACCCCTGAAATCGCATCCTATTTTACCGTTTTCGCGATTCCAACAGTATTGATATTTTTTCAAGGGCGGGAATTTTTGCGTAAAAGCCGACATATGAGTGTCGGCGAAGTGGTTGATGCGATTGAACGTCCTTATAACCTTATGGTAGAAAGCTGACGATCCCTGCGGTTACCGCAACATTGAGTGATTCGACTCCGCGATACATAGGAATAGTAACCCTGTGCGTCGAGGCACGCATCACCGTATCGCTCACTCCCTCTGATTCATTCCCCAACACAAAAATAGCCCGATCTGGAATTGTCAATGAATGAATATTATCACGTGCATGAGAAGAGAGGGTGATAATTGCTGTATCTTTTAACGTTAAAATCTCACTCAAATCTTCGCAATAATAGATCGGAATTTTAAAAAGGGTACCTGCACTTGCTTTCATTACCAAAGGTGAAAGTTTGGTGCTGTTACGGCGCGGTAATACAATCCCATCAATCCGACTCGCAGCAGCGGAGCGGACAATCATCCCCAAATTTTGAGGGTTATTGATTCCATCAAGAGCTAAAAGACGAAACGATTCCGGTAAATCGGTCGAAATATTTGATGCACTTCGATAGTTTTGACTCACGACATCCAGTGCAACACCCTGATCCTGAGCACTATTTTTAGAAATACGAGACAAAGATTCTTTGGTATGGTATTTGATCTCCACACCGCGCATCTCTGCCAACGCCATAATCTCTTCGATCGTCTCATCGGTACGGTTGCTTTTGGAGAGGTGCAATTTGTGAATCTGTACGGTATCATCACGCAACACTTCAACCGCGACATTACGACCGTACAACGTAATCAACGAATCAAAAAAACGCTTTTTTGCCAAATATTCTTCGGAATCGTTCATCAGATTTTTGCCGCAACGGCTTCTGCGCTAAATCCGAATTTCTCAAACAATTTATCGGCAGGAGCACTTGCACCAAATCCATCCATCGCCACTACCGTATCGGCAAAACGGTACCACTCAAGCCCTCGCGCCGCTTCAATAGCGATCTTCTTGGTTGCAGATTTAATGATGGTATCAATATAGCTTTGAGGCTGTTCCAACAATAAATCAAAACATGGAACACTGACCACATTCGCCGCGATTCCGCGTGAGGAAAGAAGTTCAGCAGACTCAATCGCTAAACCAACCTCAGAGCCCGATGCCATAATTGTTACCGTAGCATTTGGGCGTTCAATGAGCAAGTAACCCCCATTTTCAACATCTCCATGAACTGCAGCAGGCAACAATGGAAGATTTTGACGCGAACAGACAAACGCCGACGGTGAGTGTTTCATCGAAAGAGCTTTTTGCCAACATTTGACATTTTCCGCTCCATCTGCCGGACGATATACATAGAAATTCGGCAATGCTCTAAATTGACTCAAATGTTCGATAGGTTGATGAGTAGGACCGTCTTCACCGACACCGATACTGTCATGCGTCCAAATAAAGAAGTGCTGAATACCGCTGAGAGCCGCAATACGAGCCGATGGTTTGAGATAATCGCTAAATACAAAGAACGTTGCACTAAATGGCATAATCGGGCCGTACAACGCCATTGCGTTGGTGATCGACGCCATAGCATGTTCACGAATACCGAAATGGATGTTTTTACCTTTCGGGAAATCACCCATATTGGTAAGCTCTGTTTTATTGGATGGTCCAAGGTCAGCAGAACCTCCAAGGAAACCAGGAATTGCTTTGGCAATAGCATTGAGAATGACCCCATTCGTATTACGGGTTGCATCGGCTTTGCCAAATGTTGGCCACTCGATACGGGAAAAATCAGGATTCAATAACTGTTCATACGCTTCGTTTTGTTCAGAGAGCGGAAGCTCTTTAAGACGGTGGTTCCACTCACGTTCACAAAGATCCCCTTTTTCGATCGCACAACGGAAACGTTCCAACACCTCTGCATCCACCGCAAACGTTGCTTCAGGATCGAATCCGGCCGCTGTTTTCGCCGCTTTGATCACATCATGACCCAATGGTGCACCATGTGCATGATGGGTCCCTTCCATTTTACCGCCCCCTTTGGCGATAACAGTGTTAGCAATGATAAGAACCGGACGAGACATTGTTTTTGCTTGCGTCAAAGCACTGTCAATCTCATCAAAATTGTGTCCATCGATCTCTAATACAGCCCAGTTTTGAGATTCGAAACGATCTCTCATGTTTTCACTGATACTAAGCTCGGTCGAACCTTCAATCGTGATACGGTTTGAATCATAAATGAGAACCAAATTATCGAGCCCCATATGTCCTGCAATCGAACACGCTTCGTAACTAATCCCCTCTTCGAGGTCACCGTCGCCGCACAAACAATAAACTTTATGATCGATCAATGGTGCCGTTTCTGAGTTGACTTTGTTTCCGACATACGCAGAAGCCATTGCAAAACCAACTGCATTGGCAATCCCCTGACCTAAAGGACCCGTTGTAATCTCAACACCTGCTGTGTGTCCATACTCAGGATGACCTGGGGTTTTAGAATCAAGCTGACGAAAGTTTTTCAGATCCTCGATCTCCAAGCCGTATCCCCAAAGATAATAAAGCGAATAGATCAAGCCTGTCCCGTGTCCACCGGAGAAAACCAAACGGTCACGATTGAGCCATGTAGGGTTACGCGGGTTATGATTCATGTGTTCAGAGAGAACCACCGCAATATCTGCTAGCCCCATCGGCGCACCAGGGTGTCCTGAGTTAGCCTGTTGTACCATATCTGCCGCTAAAAAGCGGATTGTGTCAGCCATTTTTTGACGTGTTGCATTACTCATCGTTTAGTCCTTATGTCGGTTAATGTAGTGGTTAAGTGTTGGTGACAATTCACGTTGCAAATTCTCATCAAAACTCACCATTTGTTGAATAATCTTATCGGCCAGCGCATTGGCCTCTTCCATTGCTTTCTCGAATCCAAGCAAGGTGACAAAGCTGTTTTTAGCCTGATCGTTATTGGTCGTTTTACCCGCTTGAGTCTCATCTTGGGTTACATCTAAAATATCATCTTGTATTTGGAAGAGGAGCCCCAAATCAATCCCAAAACGATATAACTCATTTGCAATATCATCACGCCCGACGATAAACGCCCCCATCTGCAGTGATGCCGCAATGAGTTTTCCTGTTTTGTGGACATGGAGCATTTTTACTTGTTCCAGTTCTAAGCGCTGATTTTCAAAATAACAATCAATAGCTTGCCCTAGCACCATCCCCTCTGCTCCACCGTTATGAGAGAGCGAACGAACCAATTTGACGATTACCCGATCCGAGTAGGGGGCATTTGAGAGGAGTTCAAAAGCATAGGTGTTCAGTGCGTCTCCAGCCAGTATAGCTGTCACTTCATCATACGTTTTGTGCAGTGTTGGAAGACCTCGACGCAAATCGGCATTGTCCATAGCGGGAAGATCATCATGAATCAAAGAGTAGGTATGTAATAACTCTATTGCCAACGCAGCGTGATAAGCACTTTCAGTTAACAGGGGATTATAAGCGCGAACTACCCCTAAAAGCAATGCGGGGCGAAATCGTTTCCCGCCGCCGGTGAGCATTTGATGCAGGGAATTCTCATAATGGGGATGAAAAGATGCAGCAGAAGGAAGATGTGACTTTAAAAACGCTTCAAACTGCTCCATATTTATCCCACTATTTTTTAACGAAATAGTAGCATGAGGGAGCTTATATCTTCTCGATTATGTCGGTGATTGCATTCTCATCATCGACCAATACAACGGTAGGTTTATAGTTTTCGAGTTCACTATCATTGTAGGTGGCGTACGCAACGATGATAATTTTATCACCTTTGTGTACTTTACGTGCTGCAGCACCGTTTAGACAAATATCACGTTGACCACGCTCACCGAGGATGATGTAGGTCGAAAATCTCTCACCGTTATTGATGTTGAGAATTTCTACTTTTTGGCCTACACGCATTTTGGATGCTTCCAAAAGCTCTTCGTCAATCGTGATCGAACCGACGTAATTAAGATTAGCGTCAGTTACTGTAGCGCGGTGAATTTTACTGTAGAGCATTTCGATCAACATCGATTAGCGCCCCATCTGCTTCATCATATCAGCAGGAGTGATTGGTGCATCCCATAATTCGGAAGGGATAACATACTCTTGCACCACTTCACCGCCAATAATATGACGATCGATGATTTCATTGATTTT
>CAZKJU010000088.1:8145-8497 GCA_964553185.1 uncultured Sulfuricurvum sp. | reverse complement strand
ACCGAGATGGAAAAAACAGCATACGACAAAGCACTTTCGCAGCTTATTTTTATGGACAGCCTCCAAACCAACAACCTGATGGATAATGTCAACCCTTACGTCACCGCACCTGAAATCAACCTCATTTTGGTGCGCCAAAGTTTCGAAGAAGCCCTTCACTCTCAAAGTTACGCCGTTATGGTTGACTCCATCAGCCAAAATTCCGAAGAGATTTACGATCTTTGGCGTCGGGACATGATGCTCAAAACCAAAAATGACTCTATTGCAGGGCGCTATAACGATCTCGCCAATGATCCAAGCGAGAGCGCATTTGTCAAAGCATGTTTCGCGAATCAGATTTTAGAGGGGATCT
>CAZKJU010000088.1:0-8135 GCA_964553185.1 uncultured Sulfuricurvum sp. | reverse complement strand
CGCCCGCTCCGGTAAAATGCTAGGGAGCGCTCAAATGATCCGTTTTATCCAGCGTGACGAAGTAACTCATCTTGTCTTGTTCCAAAACATCATCAATACCCTGCGCCGTGAACGACCTGACTTGTTTACCGAAACACTCCTCGAAGAGGTATACGACATGTTCCGCAAAGCGGTCGAACTCGAAGTCGCATGGGGTCAATACATCACCCAAGGGCAGATTTTGGGTCTAACGAATGAAATCGTGGAACAATACATCAAACATCTCGCCGACAACCGCCTCACCGCCGTCGGGATGAAACCGCTCTATAATGTCTCCAATCCGATCAAATGGGTTGATGATTTCTCTAAATTCAACGACCAAAAAACCAACTTCTTCGAGGGGACTGTTACTAACTACTCCAAAGGAAGCCTCAGTTTTGACGACTTCTAAAACCCGTCCTATCATCTCGCTCTGTTTTGGGACGAGTGAGGATTTTTTTCAAAATCTCGACCGTCTCATCACATTGATCGACCAAGCTCCCAAAGATGCCATCATCGTTGCACCCGAAGTAGCTTTGAGCGGTTTCGTCTACAATCGATTCGAAGAAGCGGCCGCATTCACTGTCTATTCTCTAGAAAAACTACGTGCATCAATCGGAAATCGACTTTTAATTTTTACTGCCATTACAAAAGAGGGTGAGTCGTTTTACAATATCGCCTATGCGATCCATAACGGCACCATTCTCCATACCCAAGCCAAGGCGAAACTCTTTGCACTGGGTAATGAACACAACTATTTTAGTGCAGGAGAAGAGGGTGCTATAGCCCCGTTTGAATTTGACGGGATTAAAATCGGAATTCTGATCTGCTTTGAACTTCGCTTCAAAACCCTTTGGCAGCAGCAGGAGGGGTGCGATATCATCGCTGTTCCTGCACAGTGGGGGAAACTGCGCAGTGAGCATTTTGTAACTCTCACCAATGCACTCGCCATCATGAACCAGTGCTATGTCATCGCCTCCGACGCTGCCAACATAGATACCAGCGCTATGAGCGGCATTATCACCCCTTTTGGCGGAGAGATACGCAACAGCGGTTCAGAAAGTCTAACATCCCATTATGAAAGCCGTACCGTAGAGTCCATGCGACGCTACCTAAACGTAGGAATCCAATGAGCATCGATAAAATCACCGCGATAAAAACCACCCGAATGGCAGAGGAGATCACCAAAAAATTCCCCCTCCGCCCAACGGTCAAAAACGCCATCATCAACACCAATCGCGAAGTATTCGTCCCCATTGCGATGCGCCATAACGCCTACCGTCTCGACGCCCTCCCGATCGGCGCACAGCAGTATATCTCCTCTCCGCTGACGGTGGCTAAAATGACCCAGTATCTGAGTCCAGAGGGGTGCGATAGCGTTTTAGAAATCGGATGCGGCAGCGGCTATCAAGCCGCCGTCCTCTCCCAAGTCTTCCGCCGTGTTTTCACCATCGAACGTATCGAGTCTCTTCTATTGGAGGCGAAAGAGCGGTTCCGCCATTTACGCCTCGGAAATATTCACACCCGCACCGATGACGGGCAAAACGGCTGGGAACAATACGCTCCCTTCGATCGGATTTTGTTCTCCGCATCCGCACGTGAAATCCCTCAAAAACTCTTTCATCAGCTCGCCGAAGGGGGGATTTTGATCGCTCCAATTGATAAAGGACGTGAGCAGGTGATCACACGGTTTACAAAGCAGGGCGGTGTCATCCACGAAGATACCCTCGAGGTGTGTGACTTCGTCCCAGTGCTGAGCGGCGTGGTGCGCAAATGAGCCTCCCGGAAGCGTTTAGCGAACGGCTGGAGAAGATTGTTCCACGTGAACAGTTCGATACCATCATCCGCACCTTCGACACGCCCAAAAGGGTTACGTTCCGCTTTAACCCACTCAAAACAACCGCTACCGAACTCGAAGCCGAACTCGCCCGAGAAGCGATTCCGTATGAGCGGGTAGGGTGGGATATCCTCGAGGGAGTCTATCGAATCGATCCCTCTGATAAGCTCCGCCTCACTCAGACCAAAGCATTTTATGAGGGACGATTATATATCCAAAACCTCTCCTCCATGATCGCCCCCGTTTTACTTGCCCCAGAGCCGGAAGAAACAGTCCTCGATCTCGCCGCCGCACCGGGAGGCAAAACCCTCATCCTCGCGGGGATGATGCAAAATACCGGATGGCTCTCGGCAGTGGAGCTTCAGCGCGAACGGTTTTTCCGTCTCTGTGACAATCTCAAAGCCCAAGGGGTCACCAACGCCCATACCTACATGACCGACGGGCGAAGCGTGGGGAAAAAATGTCCGCTAATGTTTGATCGTATCCTCCTCGATGCACCGTGCTCCTCGGAGGCACGATTTAAAACATTCGATGAAAAATCGACGAGCTATTGGAGCATCCACAAGGTCAAAGAGACTTCGAAACTCCAACGCCGCCTGCTCCTCTCAGCATTCGATGCCCTCAAACCGGGGGGCAAATTGCTCTACAGCACCTGCTCATTCTCCCCCGAAGAGAACGAAAGCCCTCTCCAGCACCTCTTAGAGCGCCATGGAGAGCATTTAAAGACCATCCCCCTCACATTGCCCTTCGATAACATTCAAAAGCCTCTGGAGCGCTGGGGAAAAGAGATTTACGACGAGCGTATTCAAAACGCCGTCCGCATCTTACCAACCGACACGATCGACGGGTTCTTTATCTGTTTGCTGGAAAAAATTTGATTTTTCCCTTTCGTCACTCCCGCGAAGGCGGGAGTCTAGCTGGATTCCCGCCTTCGCGGGAATGACATAAATATTCTTTCAAAGGATATCAATGCAATCTATATTATTTGTCTGTCTCGGCAATATCTGCCGTTCACCGATCGCCGAAGGAGTCGCACGAGCACTGATAGAGCAGGGTGGTCATGGCATCACGGTCGATTCAGCAGGGACAGGGAGCTGGCACGTCGGCGAAGCTCCCTGCAAACACTCTGTGAGTGTCGCCCGCAACCATAACATCGATATATCCCATCTTCGCGCCCGTCAGGTAAAAAAAACCGATTTTAGCGCCTTTGATTTGATCGTCGCGTTGGATCAGAGTAATTATCGGGATTTAAAAGCATTGGGATGTCAAAATCTGGTCAAACTGGGTGATTACGGTCATAATGGAGCGGATGTCCCCGATCCGTACTTTTTTGACGGTTTTGAGGGGTTTGAACACGTTTACACGATGATTGAATCGTGCGTGAATAAATTACTGAGTTCCGTTCGCTCTGAGCCGCTCAAAAGGTAACAACTCGTCATCCTGAACTTGATTCAGGATCTCAGATTGCGGATCACGTCCGCAATGACTACAATTATTCACTAAACGGTAATTCTTTCCGATTGAAGCGCCTATGATGTACAAAGGGGCTTCATGTTGGAGAAATCACAAATCTCCGTATTTTTCTGCATACTCCTTAATCCGCGCCAACACCTCATTCACACTCTCAGTGAGTTCACTTCCCATCTTTTTATACTCTTCATCCTCACCCTTCAGATGCATCAGCGCGTACCAAATTGGTTTATAAATATCTTTAAAATGGTACTCTTCCATCTCAAAGAATTTTTTGGCTTGATAGTATTGACCTTCGCCTATCAAATACAGTAAATAAACTGATATAGGTACCATAAGTTCATATTCTTTACTTCCAAAAGCAAGCCATGCTAAAAATCCATTATAACTTTTTTCATAATCCTCTGTTTGTAATGGAAGAATTGCTATATAAAAAAATAACATTCTCATCGCATCAATACGTCGTTGATCTGTTGAAATCTGCATAATAGTTTTACGCCCCTCATCCAACTTATCTTCTAAAATAAAATGTACCGCCTTTTCTGCCAATGAAAAATCCGATTGAGTTAAATCACTTTTTAATTCTGATTGCTTAGCTAATAAAAATTCATGTGTTATATTTTTTAGTTTATGTTCGACTTCTACACTTATACCTGCATGGCTTAATGCTTCCGTCATATGATACGCATGATTCGGACTTACATCAGTGGTTTTCAGCGACTCAATCAACTGTCTTGCCCGTTCTTCCAACTCCTCTTTCGAGTACCACGATTCCAAAAACTTGACCAACCATTCGACCCGCTGACGGTCTTTTTTTCGTCCGTAGCGCATCAGGTACCAGATGTTAAAAAACCGCTCTTTGATCTTGTAAATCTTGTTTTTACCGATCGATTCGGATTCAATGATCTCGTATTTTTCGAGCTGTTTGAGCTGAGCGGAGATCGCTTTGCTCTCTAGTTTGGTTTTTTTAGCAACCTCGCGGGTGAGCATCCCATCCCAATTCATCGCGATGGTGTGAACAATCTCCTGCAACTGAGCAGGTAGATCATCCATCCGATGTTTATAGAGAGGTGTCACCTCGTCGAGGATTTTGAGAAGATCATCAAACGCGTTCCCCCCATCGTCCATCAAAATATCAAAGAGCATCATAAGGGTGCGCGGCACTCCTCCTGTCAGCCGTCGCAGTGTCTCGATCCGTGCGGGATTGGTTCGAATGAGACTCTCAATCGCCTCTTTCTGATCTTCTTTGGCAATGGCACGGAGAAACGTATGCGCTTCGCTTTCGTTAAACCCGCGCAGTTTGATGATTTTGAAAAACTGGTAAAACGGCTTATCGTATTTGTGATGCTGCTCCAACATATCAGTAGAGCCTCCGACGATACGGATCGACGAAGAGCTAAGCAATATTTCACGCAATCTGCGTTGTTCTTTGATGCTTAGTTTACCGATCAACTCGTCGATGTTATCGATCAGCAATAGCAATTTTTTCTCTGATTGGATAACCGTATTTTCGAAGAGGGTAAAACTTTTAAGCTCATAATCCTCATCCTCAAAATGTTCTTCCATTTTGTCCAGTATATCGGGGAAAACATCGGGATAGATGCTTTGGAGATAGTCGGCGACCTCTTCCCACAATCGGCTAAGGGAGCGGATTTGATACTGCTCTTCGGAAAATTTGACGGGGATAATACGTTCTGAGAGTTCAGGAGAGTTTTTTACCTCGATCAATACCTTACGCAATAACGTCGTTTTCCCCTGTCCGCGCTGACCGATGATAATGTAGTGCTGTTGCGGCACTGTATAATTTGCCGAGGCTATATCTGCGAATATGTCATTAAATATATCCGTACGAACGACGAAACGAGATAGGAATGCCCTCTCTTCCATCTCATCGGGTGTGTATTTGTAACGAGAGTAATTAGTTAGCAACATTGTTATACCACCACATTCGTAAAATCGGTGAATTAAAACGATACGTTTTTGGATCATCATTGTTATTGATATAGCCATCATACACGAGTGTATGGAGAATCTCTTTGGCTATATCGTGATCCAAATCGTGTTTTGCAATCAGGTTAGAAATAGCGGATGATTTGATCGTATGTTTGTCAGATATAAGATTCAAAACTTCTTTTGCGAAGTTGTATCCTGTAGGTTCAAATGCCTCTTTGAGCTTACTTTTCCAGTGTTCAAAGTGATTTTTATGTTGAAGTGCCGCAGTAATAGCACTGTCTATAGTATCACTTGTAAGTATCTCTTTATTGGCCTCTTGAATAATGAGTTGAATATAAAAAGGGATCAACCACTCAATTTTCTCTAACAAATAAGCAATCGTACCATCGTCTATTTCTCTCTCTTTGCACAATGCTCTTGTAAATGAAAGAGCATCCTCATAGGCTAAAGGGGGTATTTTTATGCTGTTCAGATCATTGATCGATTTCGTCGCGCCGATTCTTGCTACCACACTCTCTAGTCCGATAGAACCCGCGTATATAAATGTTACTTTTTCTAAAATTTTTGGATTCTGTCGTAAGCTCCGCGCCGTTCGTAAAAACGATTCGGCTTCTTCTTTGCTCTGATATTTAATGATATTTTCTACCGCTTGGGCAAACTCATCGACCATGATGATGAGTTTTTTATCTATTTGTAGCTCAGTTACGAATTTTTCAAATGCTGCTGCGTAATCTAATGTTTCGCCATCACCAAATTCAATTCCCGATGTCGAAACCTTTCTTACTTTTCCGGCTAATTCCCGTAATGAAGCTGCCAATTTTGCGGTATAACGATGTGTTTGTGAGATAAACGTTTCGCTTGTTAGTGTATTAAATAGCTTGTGCCAAAATTCATGCTCATTATCTGCCGATTCCACATCTACAAACGCGACAACATATCCTTCTCGTGGTTCATCGTATATTTTGTACATAACGGAAGTTTTGCCAACTCGTCTCGGAGCTGCTATCAAAATATGTCCACCGGATTCCACTGAGTCCCATATACGGTTTATCTCACTATCCCTCGGCCAAAACTGTTCTGCCCGTGCTACTTGTCCGACACATAATTGCATTAAGTTCTCCTTGACAAAATATTTATTGTCATTCTATCTGACAAAATATTTATTGTCAATATACTTGAGGGGTTTGAGAACGTCTATACGATGATCGAGAGTTGTGTAAATACATTACTGAGTTCCATTCGCCCTGATCCGCTCAAAGAGTAACGACTCATCATCCTGAACTTGATTCAGGATCTCAGATTGCGGATCAAGTCCGCAATGACTACAGCTTAAGCGCTAAAAGGGAGTTCTTCGTATCCGATTGAGGTTCCGAGGATATAAAACGGCGCTTCATTACAGCGTCCGCTGTAACTTCCTATCGCTAACGCACAGCCATTAGGTGTTATCTCCACCGTTATCCCCTCAGACATATCCAAACCACGTAGAACATTGTCACTCACGAGTTTGGCATCATTGACACCCTCGATCCGCAACAACACATCGATCCAGTCGTAACCGCGCGCGATATCCTGAACACTAAAACGTATCTCTATAGAAGTAGGGGAGAGTGGGGTAAGAGAGCGGATTTCGCCCTGTCGGGCGTAATCGATACGATCCAGTAGGTTTTTGAGCGTTGAGGCGCTCAGGGGCTTTACTGGCACCCTTCACACTCCATAGAGCGGTCTGCGGTATCTTGTTTTTGCTCCGGTGATTGTGAGCGGAGATAATAGGTCGATTTGAGACCCAGTTTCCATGCAAGCATATAGATGTCATTGAGATATTTTCCGCTGGCACGATCGAGAGTGATAAAAATATTGAGACTTTGTCCCTGATCGATCCATTTTTGACGGATAGCCGCCGCTTTGACGAGGATCGTTTGATCAAGATCGTACGCCGGAGTGTAGTATCCCCACGTATCAGGGCTGAGTTTTGGAGCGACCACAGGAATAAGCCCTGAGAGATTCTCTTCAAACCATTTGCGTTTATAGATCGGCTCGATCGTTTGTGTCGTCCCTGTGAGGATCGAGATCGAGCTTGTCGGTGCAATCGCCATCAGATAGCCGTTGCGCATCCCTTGTTTTTTAATCGTTTCACGAAGCTCGTCCCACTCGTAGTTCGGAGCGAATAATCCACCGCGATCGACGAGATTTTGCACTTCTGCCGTTGCATGATCCATCGGTAGGATTCCACGGCTCCATTTGGACCCCTCATACTCGGCATAAGAACCTTTTTCGACCGCGAGGTTAGAAGAAGCTTTAATCGCGTTATAGCTCACTGCCTCCATCACTTCGTCCACTTTGTCGAAATGTTCTTGGCTTCCCCACACGATTTTATTCTCGGCAAGCATTTGCGCTTCTCCCATCACACCCAAACCGATCGCACGGCTGCGCATGTTGGTGCGTTTGACCTTTTCGAGCGGATAAAAGTTCAAATCGATAACGTTATCGAGTGCGCGAATCGCGACAGGGACGATACGGTCGATATCCTCTTTCGTGTGAACACGAGAGAGGTTGACGGAGGCGAGGTTACATACCGCCGTCGCACCATCCACTTTCTCTTTTTCAACGATATAGATAGGGCGCCCGCCGAGTGAATCGAGAGCTGTTATTTTGTTCGCCGGTTTCTCGATTCCGCTGTCGACTTTAACAATCTCATCTTCTTCAAACGTCACGTAAGTGCCGTCTTCGTATTTGATTTTGATCAAATAGTGGTTCGGTTGGGTATTTTGGAAGATTTCGGTACACAAATTCGAACTTCGGATAATCCCGTAATGGTCATTCGGATTGGCACGGTTGGCGCTGTCTTTGAAACACAAGA
>CAZKJU010000087.1:0-8528 GCA_964553185.1 uncultured Sulfuricurvum sp. | reverse complement strand
GAACTCTTCGATCTAATCGAAAAATTCGCCGGATACGGGTTCAACAAATCCCACTCGGCAGCCTACGCGATGGTTACGTTCCAAACTGCGTGGCTCAAAACGTACTATCCGCAAGAGTTTATGGCGGCATTGCTCACCTCGGAAAAAGACAACACCGACAAAGTCGTGAAATACATTGAGGAAGCCAAACGGATGAAAATCTTCCTCGGCGCTCCCGACATCAACCATTCCCAACTCGAATTTTCCGCGATCAACAAAGACGATCAGGATCAAATCCTCTTCGGTTTGGGTGCGATCAAAGGGGTCGGTGAAGCGGCGGTTGAATCGATCCTCGAAGCGCGCTCAGAGGGGGAATTCAAAGATATTCAGGATTTTATCAACCGAATTGAGCCTCAAAAAGTGAACAAAAAGGTGATCGAGTGCATTATCAAAGCGGGGGGATTGGATCACTTCGGATACTCCCGCCGTGCGTTGCTGGAACAGGTCGAAACCCTCGTTGAAACGGCGAAAAAAGGGTCGTCGTTGAAAAAAGATGCCCAGTTCAGTCTATTCGGGGATGATGAGGAGGTGACGGCGGTCGAGCTCACCCTAAAAAACATGGAGGAGTTTGATCTAAAAACCCTCCTCGATTTTGAAAAAGACACCCTGGGCTTCTACGTCTCCGGTCACCCGCTCGATAACTACCGAGATCAGATCGATGCGATCAACTATACCCTCTCATCCGATATCGAAAATATCGCCGACGGCTCCAGTGCTATCTTTATCGGAAAAGTCGAAACCATCACGAAAAAGATGTCGAAAAAAGGGTCCATGTTCGGACTTGTGAATCTGATGGACTTCCATGGTAATATCGAAGTGATGCTCTTCAGTGACAGAGTGGAGCAACTCGAAGCGATGGATTTGGATGAGCCGATCGCGTTCAAGGTCAAGGTGACCCACACCGAGATGTTTACCCGCATCAGTGTCACTAAAATCATGACCCTCGCCGAAGCGAAAAAAGAGGCGAAAAAGGTGGAGACGAAGATCGTCGAAAATCTCCCGCCGCAAGAGCCGTTGCAACTGCGCATCCGCCTCAGCGACAATCTTGAGACGTTAGAGAAACTTTACACCCTTGTCCGCCGTCATCCAGGACGCCGTGAGATCAAGCTCACCATCGTCTCCAAACTCGCCGATGTAGTGATTGATTCGGCGATACGGGTCGATAACAAGGTGATCGAAGAGTTGAGTGAATTAGACGATGTGGATGTACTTTAGGAGATAACGATGCGTGAATTTAACGAAGAACTGATCAATTTTATCGATGCTTCCCCGACCCCGTTTCATGCGGTGGAGTGGATGTCTCGTGCTTTAGAATGTCGTGGATTTATCCGACTCGAAGAGGATCAATCATGGAGCCTCGAAGAGGAGAAAAACTACTATCTTACCCGTAATGATTCCTCCATCATCGCCTTTACCTATCCACCGTGCGCGGAGAAGGGGTACACGATTGTAGGAGCTCATACCGATTCGCCTCATCTGCGTCTCAAACCTAATCCTATGACGACGGTAGCCGGGGTTAAACGACTCGGTGTAGAGCCATACGGCGGAGTACTCTTAAATCCGTGGTTTGATCGTGATTTGGGGCTTGCCGGGCGCGTTGTTTATCTCGATGGTGATACCCGTAAAGAAGCACTTATCAACATCGCTCGACCTATCGCTTTTATCCCCTCTCTCGCGATCCATCTCGACCGTGAGGCGAACAGTTCGCGCTCTATTAATGCGCAGAACGATATCGTTCCCATGATCGCAACGGGTGAGGTTGATGTCGAGACGTTTATCCTCTCTCAGATTCAAGACGATACGAGTGGACTTACACTATTAGCGCATGAACTCAGTTTCTATGATCTGCAAAAAGGTTCTTTTGTCGGGGTCAACGGAGAATTTATCACCTCGGCCCGTTTGGATAATCTCCTCAGCTGTTATGTCGGGATGAACGCTTTGCTCGAAACCTCGTATCCGATGATGTTAGCGTGTATGGATCACGAAGAGGTGGGGAGCGACTCACATGTAGGGGCAGGGGGAACATTTCTCGAAGAGACCCTTCGCCGTATCGCAGGGGAAAATTTCACGACACTTATCCGACGTTCCCTCATGGTTTCGTGCGATAATGCTCATGCACAGCATCCCAATTTCCCAGCCAAACATGACTCCGAACACGCTCCGATTTTGAATCAGGGGGTCGCAGTCAAGATTAACTCCAATCAGCGTTATGCGACCTCTGCACGAACACAGGGGCGGTTTGTTCAGTGTGCCAGAGCACTGCATATTCCGATTCAAACGTTTGTTACCCGAAGTGATATGGGATGCGGTTCGACGATTGGACCGATAACATCCACTAGACTAGGGATTGAGACGATTGATGTGGGAGTTCCGACTCTGGGGATGCACTCTATCCGCGAACTCTCGGGTATTAGCGATGCGTATGGGCTCTACCGTATTTTGGTTCATGTGGGCGATTTTTAATGTCTGAGGTTATTTCTCCCGCAGAGCTAAAAGCCCTTATCGATCAAACGTATAAAGTCGAAGAGGAGTATGTCGCTCTTCGACAATCGTACGATTATCTCCAAAGTACGATTGAACAGGTAATCGAGTTCCTCCCCAATGCGATTTGGATTGTAGAGACGGATGGGACGATATTTTTACAAAATTCTCAGGCTAAATCACTCAGCTCTTTGTTTGAGACACTCCGATTCGGTGAAGAGGATTATGAGGTCCATTTTGAAGAGCGCTCCTATCTGATTAAATCGGTTCATCACAACGAAAAGCACCTCTTTAGTGCCACCGATATCACCGAACAAAAGCGCAAAGAGAACCTCGCGACGATGGGGCAGATGGCAGCACATCTCTCCCATGAAATCCGTAATCCAGTGGGTTCCATTGCTTTGCTTGCATCGACGTTGATCAAAAGGGTTATCCCTGAGAATCGTCCTATCGTCGAAGAGATTCAAAAATCGCTCTATCGGATTGAGCGGATCATAAAAGCGACGTTGATGTTTTCCAAAGGGGTGAGCGCTCAGAAAAATCCTCTGAGATGGTCGCAGATTCGTGAAGCATTGTTCAGTGCTATCGGTTATTACAGTTATGCCAAAAATATCGAGTTTGTGTTCCCCGAAGAGGATTTTGAGCTTTTCGGGGATTTGGATTTACTCACCATGCTTTTTTCAAATTTTGTATTTAACGCAATCGATGCAATCGAACTGGATGATGAGGAAGAGGGGACGATAGAGATTACCTATACTCAAGAGAAGGGTACTCACACATTCGAAGTGTATGACAGCGGAATTGCAATCGAGAATAAAAAATGGCTTTTTGAAGCGTTTAAAAGTACAAAAGAACGGGGGAATGGTTTAGGATTGGTATTGGCTAAAAACATTGTCGAATCTCACGGAGGAGAGATAGGGGTATGTGAGGGGGAACGTAAAGGCTTCCGCTTTACTCTTTCGTCTTAATCCAGTGGTTTAGGTTCACCTAAATAATACCCTTGGAGATAATCGATCCCTAACTCTAGGCATTTGTTGTAAACCTCTTCATTGTGGACAAATTCGGCAACCGTTTTGAGCCCTAAGTGTTTCGAAAATTCTCCAACTGCTGTAAGGATCGTTTGGGCATTGGTGTCGGTATCGATGTTACGGATTAATGAACCATCGATTTTCAGGATATCGACATCGAGCCGTAAAATATGGGCAAAATTAGAATATCCCGTACCAAAATCATCAATAGCGATACTACATCCAAACTTTTTAACTTCGGCAATAAACGAAGAGACTTCAGAATAGTTTTCAATCCCTTCACTCTCTAAAAGTTCAAAAATAAGCCGTTTTGCGTGAGTAGTAGAACGAAGCTTGGTAAGCAAAAATTGTTTGGTCTGTTTATCAAAAATATCATCAACCGAGAGATTAATTGAGTAGCGGTGAGGGGTTGTCTCTAGCATTTTAAACACTTCTTCAATAACGAATTGAGAAATAAGCGGATAAAGACGTGATTGTTTGGCAGCAGGGAGAAAATAGCCCGGAGCAATGATTGCGCCATTAGTATCGATCATTCGGATAAGGGCTTCCTGCTCGACAACTTCTGAGGTTATTGGATCAATTATAGGTTGATAGTAGAGACAAAACCGTTTTTCTTCGATCGCCTCTTTCACTTTTTTACTCCATAGAATATTGTTTTGATACTCTTGTTTGATCTGCATCGTTTCATCGTAGAGCATGTAGCTAAGGTGTCTTTTTTTAGCTGCTTTTAACGCTATATCCGCATTCGCGAGAAGATTGTTTGCGTTCGACTTGCGGTTTTGAAGAGCAATATCCATCCCCATTGTTAAGGTGACGTAAATACTAGCACCGTGGATATCGTAATATTTTGATTCCAAATGATGAATGATAGAGAGCCGAGAGGCTTCAAGTTGGGTCGAACTCATCGGTTCGACAAGGGCGATAGCATACTCATCAGATGGCATTTTATAGAGTTTCATCGGGAAAGGGGTAATGGCTTCTTGGATTGAGTGGGTGAGTGCCAAGATGGTTTCATCACCGATAGCATGACCGTAAAAATCGTTGATCTCTTTGAAGTTATCGATATTCAAAAGGATGAGGGCATAAAAGCGTCTGGAATGGATATCACGTATCAGTGCATTTCTATTTGGTAAAGAGGTGAGATGATCGCTGTGGAGCTGATGGGAGAGCTTTTGATTCAGTTCTCTGGTCACTTGGGCATCTCGATCGATTCGGCGGATCAAGATTTGAAATCCGTAGTGCAAAACGATACCGATTACCCCTAGCAGCACTAAACTGATAATCAAGAGATTGCGTATCTCAGTATTGTAATCATTGACATCATCGGTAATATCAAACGCACACGTCATCATAGCGATCGGATCGTTATTGTAGTTGGTGAGGGAACGGGAGGCTATCACATAGTCGAGACCGTTGATCTGATAATGTTTGCTATCGTTAAACGTAAAGCTACTCGGCAATTTCTCAAAGAGCGGATCATTGGAGGAGACGATAGAGTAGTTCTCATACGTTTTATTGTTTGAATCAGGTAATAAACTTTTTAATTTTTTTGTATCGAATGCAATAGCACTTTTGATTCCTGAATGGGCATCAAGCCGCTTTTGAACGCGATTGATCTTGGCAACAGTTTGGACGACACCAATAAATATTTTGCCTTTAAAAATTGGGACAATAGTGACTACGGAGACATCGTAGATAGTAACATCCAAACTACTCACACTTTGTCGGCTGTTAATGGCATGAGCTAAAACAGGGCGTTTTTGTAAAATATTATCCCCATATTTTTTTGGCTCTTGAATGCGGAGGAAATGGGTACCATCCGCTTCGATAAAACCACTCATATCGACTTCGCCACGAGCTAGTGCTTCATTAAAATAAGGGAGGGAGAGTTGATAGAGTTTTTCTCGATCTCCTGCGGCAAAGGCATCGACGATTTCTCGATTACCGGAAATTTTGCAGGCTAGTTCATTGAGCCCTTTTTGGGTATCCAGTATTGCTAAGTCGTATGAGTTACGCAGAAGGGCACGATGAGCGGACGTTTTTTCTTCGAGTACTTTTTTCTTATTCTGAATAATGGTGACAATAAATACGATAATGAGCAATACCACAACACTCATAGCATAAAGCGTTGCCCGTTGTTTTGTTCTTGTCACGATTGCACCTTCGTTTTACCTATTCGTTATAATTATAACATAGGAAAAACGTCTTTATGACGAAAAAAATGATAATTTTTTGATAATCAATTTTTTGGGAAAAGAATAGAGCCTAAACGTACCATGGTAGAGCCGCATTCGATGGCGAGTTCGAAATCACCGCTCATTCCCATGGAACAGACAGTAGCATTAGGGAGAGTCTCAAAAATACGACGGGTTGTTTCAAAACTTTTTTGGATGATCTCACGATCTTCGACGTGCGCTCCGATAGACATTACCCCTTGCAGCTGCAGCCGAGGGCACTCTTGTTGAATTTGAGCGTATTTTTCGTTGATCTCTTCAGGTAAAAAACCGCTCTTAGACGCTTCGTAGGCTGAGTTGATCTGAACCAGTGCTCGGAGTGTCATATTTTCACGTTCTAAGCGTTCGTTGAGAGCATGAGCAAGTTCTACCGAATCGATAGAATGAATGAGGTGAGGACGTACAGAGAGTAGATGATTGATCTTATTTTTTTGCAATGTACCGATGAAATGCCATTCGATTGGCAACTCTTCCAGTTGTTCATTTTTAGTGACGAGATCTTGAACTTTGTTCTCGCCAAAGGCACGCTGTCCAATGTCATAAAGTGCTTTGATCGCTTCGGCATCGACATATTTACTTGCTGCGACAATTTTAACGATATGGTGATCATTCACTTGAAGACGGGCTTTTTCAACCCGTTCAATGATACGGTCAAAATGAAGTTTGTGTTCCAGTGTTGTCATTGCATAAGCCTTGTAATATCGTTATAGAGTCCCAAACTCATTAGCCCAAGCAAGAGTACCCATCCTCCGATGGTGAGCCTGTAGATCACTTCTTCACTCGGAGCTTTGCGTCGGATCATCTCGTAGAGGTTAAACATGATATGCCCCCCGTCAAGTGCCGGGATAGGGAGGAGGTTGAGGACTCCAAGGTTGACAGAGATAAGCGCCGAGAAAAAGAGGAGGCTCATCCATCCATAGGCGGTTGCGTCGGCGGTGATTTGGACGATACTCACCACTCCGCCCACCTCTTTAGCAGGGACGACACCGGTGAGAAGTTTTTGGACACTTTGAAAAATCAAAAAGGAAGTTTCATAGGTTTGTTTGGAGGCATACGCTAACGTTTCGCTAAAACTTAGATCCAATCGGTGGGTGACACCTGCTGGGGCAATACCGACCATACGCTGTTGGATTTTCTCTTTAAAAAGATTCGTTGTTTCACTGATACGCGGGCTAAGGGCAATAAAGCTCTGTGTACCGTTTCGATCCACAGCCAATGTTAGTGATCCATCAGAAGTTTTGATCGATTCAGCAAGTTCATCCCATGCTGTGATACTTTTGCCATTGATCGAGAGAACTCTGTCTCCATTTTGAAGACCTGAGAGCTCTGCCGGAGAGCCCTGGACAATTTTACCGATAACGGGAGAGAGAGCTTGAGGACCACCCAACGCGATGGCATAAAAAAAGATCCATGCTAGGGCAAAATTCGCCAACGGCCCTGCGAGGAGAATAATGATCCGTTGCCACGGTTTTTTGGTGTTGTAGCTATCATTATCATTACTTATCGCGGTGGGATCACTGTCGTCTTGCCCTTTCATTTTTACGTAGCCGCCCAAAGGGATAGCAGAGATTTGCCATTGTGTCCCGATCCACTGAAACGAAAAAAGTTTTTTCCCAAAACCGATACTGAACACTTCGACATAAACACCGAAAAAACGTGCGGCGCTGTAATGTCCGAGTTCATGAAAGAAAATGAGAGCCGAGAGGACGAGGAGGGCGACTAACCATGACATATTAGAGTTTTCCTTTATACGCTTTGCTAAATCCGACGAGGTATTCTGCCCCTGAATAAACGGTCAGGGCAACGGCAATCCAGAGTAGCACGTCACCAAATGGCCAGTGCATGAGTAAAAATCCGATGGCGATCATTTGCGCAACCGTTTTTACTTTACCTGCCATAGAAGCACTCACATCGATTCCCTCTGACATCGAGAGGGTACGAAGCCCTGTGATGAACAGCTCACGAACGATAATAATATAAATTGCCCATGCCGACGCGGCACCGCTCATCATGAGACCTAAAAACGCGGCGAGGGTGAGCATCTTGTCGGCGAGAGGATCGAGGATCTGTCCGACAATGGTAATTTGATCGAGTTCACGGGCAACATACCCATCGAAAAAATCGGTGATACTTGCTATGACAAAAAGGAGTGAAGCGATGTAATAGCTCCAGCTGATATGCCATCCCATATTAGTGAACATTTGGGGATTGAGGATGATCCAAAACATCACCGGGGCGATGAGAAGACGGATAAAGGCTAAGATATTTGGGATGTTAAACACTAATAGTCCATTATTGATTTTTTTTAAGTTCATTTGGCAGAGGATTTTAAAAAAGGCGCAAGCGCCGTGAGCCCTCTGCTGAAGAGAACTTAGTGTTAACGTAGCATTGGGGATTGTTTTCCCGATGCGTTTAAATTAACGGAAAGTGGTGCCGCCGTCTACAATGATCGTTTGACCGGTGATCCAACTTGCCTCTTCGGTACAGAGAAAATAAACAGCACCTGCGATGTCGTTTGGGCTTCCCATACGGTTGAGGGCTGAGCGTTTTACCGTTTCGGCTTTGACCTCTTCGTAGTTGGTGAATGCTTTAAGGGCATCGGTATCGATCGGCCCGCCGGAGACGGCATTGACACGGATGTTCATCTCCCCGAGCTCTACGGCAGCGTAACGGCTCATCGCTTCGACTGCCGCTTTGTTGGTTCCATGCCCCGCGTAATTTTCAATATAAATGAGGTTTCCGGTGC
>CAZKJU010000086.1:0-8673 GCA_964553185.1 uncultured Sulfuricurvum sp. | reverse complement strand
GTATTTTTTTGCCATTTATCTGTATCCCTACTTCTGAATTTTGTTACGGTGGTGAATTGCAGCTACAAGTGCTGCGATCCCTAATAATCCAGCATTTTGAGAATTTCTCGTTTCATGATGGTGCAAGGCAGCCGCAATCGCCGCTACTTTTGCTCGAGGATCATTGTTTTCCAAATTATGGTGGTGCAATGCTGCTGCAATAGCGGCAACTTTAGCACCATCATACAATGGTGTTTCCACTGCTAAGTTTTGAGACTCCGAGATATTCTTGGACTGAAACATACCAAAATATCTCATGACACTGTTAAAGAATTTCATCCAATCTACCCTATGTTATTAGTGACGAACAGAAATATTGTTCGCTTTGATAACGTTGATGATCGATTGAATTTGTTTCATTTTTGCCTCTTCATCATCCATATTATGGATTGCTTCGAGGTTAAATGTATTTAGTTTCGTATCCAAATACCCTGTATCAAGTTCACCTTTGATAAAGTGCTCATCACGAACGATTTGACGATGCAACGCGATATTCGTCGGAACCCCCTCAATCAAAAATTCATCGAGTGCACGGCGTGCTTTGCGAACAGCATCTTCCCATGTCAACGCACTGACAATCAATTTCCCAACCATCGAATCGTAGTTGGACGGGATTTGATAGTTGGTATATGCCATAGAGTCCAAACGTACTCCCGGACCACCTGGAGCAAGATAGTTGGTGATAAGACCCGGAGATGGGACAAACCCCATTTTCGGATTTTCAGCATTAATACGAAATTCGATCGCATAACCGCGAAATTTGATCTCTTCTTGCAAAAATTTCAGCGGATCCCCCTCAGCAATTTCAATCATACGCTGGATCAAATCGATCCCAGAAATCGCTTCCGTAACCGGATGTTCGACCTGAACACGGGTATTCATCTCAATGAAGTAGATATTGTCGTCTTGATCCACCAAATATTCGATCGTTCCGACACTCTCGTAGCCGAGTTTGAACATTGCTTTGGTCGAGATACGGTAAAGCTCACGGCGTGTCGCTTCGTTCAATAACGGTGAAGGCGCAATCTCGATCACTTTTTGGTGACGGCGCTGGATCGAGCAGTCACGATCTCCGAGATGAACCACGTTACCGTATTTATCCGCAACAATTTGGATCTCGATGTGACGAGGATTTTTGAGGTATTTTTCGATGAATACTTCACCGCGGCTAAAGAAACGGAGTGCCTCGTTAGTCGCTGATTCGTACATCTCTTTAAAATCTGATGCTTTCTCAACGATACGCATACCGCGCCCGCCACCCCCGAATGCCGCTTTGATAATGACTGGAAATCCGATATCGCTAGCGATTTTTTCCGCATCGTTAATGTTATCAATCGGCTCATCCGTACCCGGAAGCATCGGAACGCCTACCGCTCTCATTGCTACTTTAGAAGCCATTTTATCCCCGAAAAGGGCGATATGTTCCGGTTTAGGACCGATGAAGACAATACCGTTATCAAGACATGCTTGGGCGAATTCAGCACTCTCCGATAGAAATCCGTATCCCGGATGGATAGCATCACAATCAGCTTTTTTTGCCAGAGCAATAATCCGTTCATAATCAAGATACGCTGCGATAGGATCTCCCATAATCGGATAACATTCATCGGCTTTTCGAACCCATACGCCGTTTAAATCAACTTCTGAAAAAACGACTACACTCTTAATTCCCAGCTCTTTACACGCACGAATAATGCGTAAAGCAATCTCACCGCGATTGGCGATCAATATTTTTTTAATCTTAGCCGTTTTCATGTATTCCCTCTTTGAAAGATTTTGAAACAGATTTTAGAGAAATCAATATCAAAATGGGATCAAAAAGTTGAATCTCTATTTACGTTTGGCAAAAATTCACCTAAACCACACTACAATGCATTTATGCAATTTTTTTATCCGTATCGGCACTATATCATCACCTTTTCCCTTTTTCTCGTCATCACGGCAATCTCATTGGCCTTTCGAAAAGAGCTTGAAATGACCAATATTATTCTGATCCATCTTTTGCCGGTCATCGTCATTGCATTGCGCGGGGAACTCGTCACTACCGTTATCGTCACAACCTTCTCAATCGCCCTTCTTGCCCTTTACATGCCACCGACACTGAGCTTTATCGTTCATGAAATGATCTATATCTGGAGTTTTATCATTTTTTACATTGTAGGGTATACCATCACCCTTCAAGCCAAACGGATTCATCAAAACAACCTAAAAGAGCTCCTCTACAGCACCCTCTCACATGACCTTAAAACACCTCTTTCGTCGATTATGGGAAATGCCACTTTTTTAGTCGAAACCCATCCGCTTGATCCGGCACTCCGCTATCAAGCCCTCTCTCAAGTAATCGAATCAAGCCGCCAAATGAACCGCCTGATCAACACACTCCTCGACAGTGCCCGACTCCAAGACGCAAAAAGTTCACTTAAAAAGGAGTGGTGCGACATCGAAGATCTTCTCAATATCGCCCTGCATGAATTTCGCCGAGATGTTCTCCATGAGAGGATCAACTACCATCCCCAAGAAAATCTCCCTCTATATTACGGCGACAGTGTTCTTCTGATGCGTCTTTTTGCCAATCTCATAGACAATGCACTCAAATATTCGGATAAAGAGAAAGCGATCACCATCTCCCTCATTGCTACACCACAGCAGTTTCAGATCACTTTTTCCAACGAATGTTCCCCTATCCCGCAAATGGAGCTTAAAAATCTTTTTGAAAAATTTTATCGTGCTGAAAACACCGCAGATATCTCCGGCAGTGGTATCGGATTATCAATTTGTCAAGATATTACACGTGCGCATCAAGGGACTATCCGCGCATTCAATAACGCTAAGGGGATTAGCATCGAAGTAAATCTCCCGATCACAAAACGCCCCGCAACTTTACACATGGAGACACTATGAAACCTCAACAATTAGTCTTAATCGTTGAAGATGATGAGGCAATCAGTCGTCTTTTAGAACTTTCTTTCAAACAAGCAGGGGACAAAACTTTGATCGCGAAAAACCGGAAAAGTGCCCTTCGAGAGATACAAACACGCAAACCGGACATAATCCTACTCGATTTGGGACTACCCGATGGAGATGGAAAAGAGCTCATTTCAACTATTCGATCCCAACTCACGATACCCATCATCATCGTCTCTGCCCGAAATGATGAAACCGAGATTATTGCAGCACTCGATGCTGGGGCAGACGATTACATCACCAAACCATTTTCGACCAATGAACTTTTTGCCCGTGTCCGTTCCACTCAACGTCGTTTTTTAGTACATCAAACCTCCGGTTCACTCATTAGCTGTAACAATTTAGTGATGGATATTGACCAATTTAGCGTCACAAAAAGGGGGCAACCTCTGAAACTCACCCCTACCGAATTCAACCTTCTCAAATTTTTGATGCTCAACCGGAATCAAGTTTTAACCCATACCAAAATTCTCAAAGAGGTATGGGGGATCAGCTATCAGCATGAGATGCAATATCTACGTACCTATATTAATAGCCTCAGAAAAAAAATTGAACCTGATCTAACCTCACCTATCTACATCCAAACCGAACTGGGTATCGGATACCGATTTCTCTGTCAAAGCGGCGATTAAATACAAAAGCAACCATACCAATTTACTATGGTATATTGTAGTTTTGAAATTTTGTTATTATAATGGCTAAAAAACAGGGATACCACATGAAAATCGCGGCAAATATCACTGAACTTATCGGCAATACTCCTTTAGTACAGCTCAATGCTCCATCGAATAGAAGTGGAGCTACCATATTGGGAAAATGCGAATTTATGAATCCAACCAGTTCGGTTAAAGACCGTATCGGTTTCAATATGATAAAAACTGCAATGGATGAAGGTCGCATCAACCAGGATACATTGATTATCGAACCGACCAGCGGCAATACCGGCATCGCCCTCGCCTCTATCTGTGCTGCGCTAGGGCTAAAGCTCACCCTAACGATGCCCGAATCGATGTCTATCGAGCGACGCAATCTCCTCAAAGCTCTCGGTGCCAATCTCGTTTTAACACCTGCAGCGGCGGGGATGAAAGGGGCGATTGATGAGGCCTCTGCCCTCCTTGCATCAACCCCTAACGCTATCGTTTTACAGCAGTTTGCCAATCCTGCCAATCCCGCTATTCATCGTGTCACAACAGCACAAGAGATTTTACGGGACACCGATGGCAAAGTCGATATTTTCGTCGCCGCTATCGGAACTGGCGGAACCATCACGGGAACCGGCGAAGCACTCCGAGCAGCTTTGCCGAATGTTCAGATTATCGCCGTTGAACCTAAAGACTCCCCTGTCCTCTCAGGAGGCAAACCCGGACCTCATAAAATCCAAGGAATCGGTGCAGGATTCGTTCCGGATGTTCTCAATACGGCCCTCTACAATGAAATAATTGCGGTGAGTAACGAAGATGCGATTGCCGCTTCCAAAGCACTGGCAAAAACAGAGGGGCTGCTGGTTGGAATCTCTGCCGGAGCAAACGTTCACGCCGCATCCCTTATCGCGGCTCGTCCTGAGAATAAAGGAAAAGTAATCGTCACCATTTTGTGTGACACAGCTGAGCGATATCTGAGCACCCCGCTGTTTGAATCGTAAATGCTCTTAGAAACCATTCGCTGTGAGGAGGGAGAGAGTCTTCACCTTCCTTATCATCAAAAGCGCTTAGAGGAGTCCCTCCAATCGCTGGGAATCGATACGAGTTATGATCTTAAAACCCTCATTTCTCCTCCTGTGAGCGGAGTATTTCGTTGCCGTTTTCTCTATGATGAGGCGCACTATTCCATCGACTATATCCCCTATTCTCCTAAAAAGATTTCCTCTTTAAAACTAATCCATGCAGATTATTTAGAGTATCCCCTCAAATATAGCGATCGGCATTCTCTCAATGAGTTATGGGAAGAGCGGGGAGAATGCGATGATGTGCTTATCGTAAAAAACGGCTCTCTTACCGATACAACGATAGCCAATATTGCATTGTTCATTGAGGGAAAGTGGTTTACCCCCAAATCCCCTTTACTCAGAGGGACAACACGTGAGCGATTGCTTGATGAGGGGGTGCTTATCACTGCCTCTTTAACCCCGAGAGATCTCACCAAAGCGACTCGTATAGCGGTTCTAAATGCATTGGTAGGAATGATTGAAGTCGAAAATGGTATAATCCGTTAAATTAAACACCAATCGGAGCAAAGCCCCGCTTGGCATCGCCGATGTTTCCTCGAAAAGCTTGCCTCTTTCGAGGCAGAATTTTAAATATAGGTCTACGCTCATGTTATTCGATATTATCAAAAGCTCTTCATTCGCTCGCTTGATGGAAAATCATGTGCGTGATATGCTTATTTACCTTTTTGAGAACGACCAAAATTTCGGTATTTTATGCAAAATCGAGCACGTTACCTTCGAGCCTCCCCTCCCAAAACATTTAAGCGAAGAGTTTCGCGCTATGACACTCTTCTTTTTGGCAGGATATACCTTTGAAAGCGCTCGTATTGATAACGATATTTTGATCTTTGAAGCAGGATTCGGTCAAGAAAACATAGGAAGTTTCGTCTCCGTACCTCTCCTCTCAATCGTGCAGGTTATTATCGACGATACACCGGCATTTGTAAACCTCGCCATCCCGCAAGAGCATCATCCGATTACGAACATTGAAAAGAATGAAGGGGTTCAGAACTCTATGAGCGCATTGCTCGCGAATCCTGAAAATCAGAAGTTTTTGAAGAAAAAGTAGAGATTGAAGTTTATAACTTCAATCCTAGTAAATAAGTGACTACATTATCGATAAATGCATCGTGTTTACGCTCTTTGCTGTAAGCGATGTAAAACTTACGTTTGATTTTATAGTTTTTAATACGTGCTTCGAACAATTTTCCCTCTTCCACTTCATCACTGATAACATGGCGAGAAATTACCGATACAACTGGGCGTGCCGCATCTTTTGGTGAACGCATCAATGTCTCTTTAATCGCGGTTGAGCTGGCTACGACACCAATAACATTGAATCCTGAGCACTCAACACCGATCTCTTCAAACACCTCAGCCGTCAATTTACGGGTATGAGAGTTCTCATCGCGGCAGATCCAGTCGAATTTATACATATCTTCTTTGCGAAGCTGTTTCGGGATCGGTTGATTGGAGAAAACCACCAACTCATCCTCTTCCCATTCACGATAAATCAACCCCTCTTTAAAAACAGGTGATTCAATGAGAGCGATATCGATTTTTTTATCGATCAACTGATCGACAATATCCTCTGAAAATGCAACACGAATATGAACTTCGTTATTGATCTTCTCTTTGAGCTGACTCAAATACGACGGGAGGACATAGTTCCCGATGGCATACGAAGCACCAACGATAAAAGTAAACTCTTTATTGATAATTTTAAGGAGCTCTTTTTCACTCGATTGGATCGCTTTTTCAAGCTTTGTAGCGATACGGAAAAGATCTTCTCCCTCTTTGGTGAGTTTGATCCCGTTCTTTTTTCGCTCAACTACACGTGTATCGAGATAATCCTCGATAAATTTGATTTGTTGCGTTACTGCCGGCTGAGAAATACCGAGTTTTGCTGATGCTTTCGAAAAACTTTTCTCTCTAACGACGGTTAGAAAAGTCATAAGTTTGGCAAAATCTTTTAACATAATAATTCCTATAAGCTGAATGAATAGCAGTATTATAACCCATAATTATAACCAATGCAAGAGTTTGAAACCGAATTTTGCTCCATTTTAGATAAGGAATTTAAAAAATAGAAAACTTGGGCTATAATAAATTAACTATTAATACGAGCAGGGCGATAAAAGTATGGATGAAATTCTCTCAAATCTTAATGAAGCACAGCGCAGTGCAGTGGAGCGGATCGACGGTCCCCTACTCATTTTAGCCGGTGCAGGAAGCGGAAAGACCAAAACCATCACCACTCGCCTCGCCTATCTGCTCGATCAGGTTGGTATCCCTGCCGGAAATACTCTCACACTCACCTTTACTAATAAAGCGGCCAAAGAGATGCGCGAGCGGGCAATGGGTCTCATCACCCAAAATTCTTACCCCCCATTACTCTGCACCTTTCATAAATTCGGCCTCCTTTTTCTTAAATTTCATATTCATCTCCTTGGACGAGCCAATAATTTCGTCGTCATCGATACCGACGATAAAAAAAAGATTATTAAAAAAATCAACGCCGATCTCCCTACTGCATTGATCGCCAGTGAAATTTCACGCTACAAAAACTCACTTATCGACCCCCAAGAGGCCTACGCCCAAGCTGAACTCACAAACTACAAGCACATCGCTAAAATCTACGAAGAGTATGAAGCGTATCTGCTCAAAAATAACCTCGTTGATTTTGATGATTTACTCTGCCTCACCTACAGACTCCTTGATGAGCACCCTGACTTATGCACCGAAACTTCAGAAAAATATCGCTACATCATGATCGATGAGTACCAAGACACCAATGAGCTCCAATTACGCCTACTCCAAAAATTATGCTCTACCCATAATAATCTGTGCGTCGTCGGTGATGATGACCAGAGCATTTACGGCTGGCGTGGCGCACATGTCCGTAATATCCTCGAATTCGATCAAGATTTTGCGGATGCGATGGTAGTTAAACTGGAACACAACTACCGCTCTACCCAACCGATCCTAACCGTTGCCAATGCCCTGATAGAGCACAATCGCTCCCGTCTGGGTAAAACACTCATCGCGACCAAAGAGGGGGGAGATGATGTTCAAACCATCACGTCTAACGATGAGAGCGAAGAATCCCAAAAGATCGCCAAAGCGATCAAAACACTTATAACCAGCGGCGTACGTCCGAATGAAATTGCCGTACTCTATCGGATCAATGCACTGAGCCGTTCTCTCGAAGAGGGGCTCAACCGTGCCGGAGTCGCCTACAAACTCGTTGGCGGGTTACGATTCTATGATCGTGCCGAGATCAAAGATCTCATTAGCTATCTACGCGTCATCACCAATGTCCATGATAATTTCTCTCTCAAGCGTATAATCAACAAACCCAAACGAGGTCTTGGCAAAGCGACCATCGATAAAATCGAGCTCTCTTCCATAGAAGCGGGCAAATCGATGTTCGAATTTATTTCCACCCTCAGCGACAGTGAATTAGAATCGCTGGTACGGAAAAAAAGCGCCGCTGAGTTGCGCGATTTCGTTGCCGAAATTCTCGAACTTCGCCTCGTTGCCGAAGAGGCGATTTACCGTTTTATCGATCGTCTCGAAGAGCGTTTTAAAATCAAAGAGACACTCAAAGGGTTACCCGATGAAGCCGAAAAAATCGCCAATATCGATGAGTTTTACGGATTGTTTCGCGATTATGTCAAACAAAATCCCGATGCCTCGCTCGCCGAATTTCTCAACGACATCACTTTGCAAAGCGAACAAGATCAGGTAGAGGGGGAGAGTATTTACATCATGAGTATCCATGCTTCCAAGGGGCTGGAATTCGAGCATCTCTTTGTCATCGGCCTTGAAGAGGGATTTTTACCTCTTATCGGAGATGGAAGCGATCTCGAAGAGGAGCGCCGCTTAGGATACGTCGCATTTACGAGAGCCAAAAGCAACCTCACCCTCTCCAACGTCAACAGCCGTTTTTACAAAGGGCGTCG
>CAZKJU010000085.1:0-8861 GCA_964553185.1 uncultured Sulfuricurvum sp. | reverse complement strand
ACATCGAGATTCAAGCAAAAGAAATTTTGCGTATGAAAGCCGAGCTCAATGAAATTTTGGCTAAAAACTGCGGACAAAGTGTCAAAAAACTCGAAAAAGATACCGACCGAGATAACTTTATGTCAGCCGCAGAGGGTGTAGAGTATGGTATCATTGACGAAGTATTAATTCAAAAAGAAAAAGAAGAGAAGTAGGGGCTGAAAATGGCGAGATTAGCTGATTTAAAACGCTCACAACGCCAAAAAAACAATGATGAGAATAGTGAAATCAGTGCGGCCTCACTCAGTGATCCCACCAGCGACCTTGAAATCTTCTCAAAAGAGGTTTTAAGTGCTCTCATCTCCGATAATCTTCCCCCTACCCCAAACAATTTTGCCCTCTATTTTGACCGTATTTTAGAGGAAAAAAGTGAAAGCTTACGGCGTCAGATCGGCTCTATTTTAGAGTTCGAAGAGGACGACCAAAGCGAAAAAAGCATTGCCCTTGAGAAAACTCTTAAACAAGGGTTCTCTTCGGTAAAAAGTATCTTGCAGCTCAGTGCTACCCTCTACAAAAATATCTCTTTAATGGAAAAGATTCTTGAAAAGAGATCCGAAGAGATCAAAGCGATCCCCTCTCTTTCAGAGGCAAATGAACTGATAGCATCTCTGAGCGGCGACGTAGGTAAACTCAGCGGAATACTCAAAAAACAAGTATCCCATATGAAGACCATCTACGAAGAGACAGCTACCATCGTTAAACAGGTGGAAAATGAGACAATCTTCGATAACCAATACGGGGTTTATAACAAACGCTATCTGATCGCCAAACTGGAGCAAGAGCGAAATCTCATCGATGAATTCAAACATAAAAGCTCCCTCATTTTTGTTCGCCTCTCCCAAGAGACCGCCAATACCATGCAAAGTGAAAAAGCTCAACAGCTAATGATCCGTACCGTTGCACGTTTGCTGCTAAAAACTTCCAGACGCAGTGATATTGTTGCCCATTTCGGTGAGGGTGTATTTGCTATGGTCCTTAAACATACCGATATCGAAAGTGCCAAACGGGCCTCTGAACGCCTCTATGACCTTGTAGCCTCCAGTAACTTTTTCCTCGCTGAACAGGAAATTCAACTGCGCATCGCTGTCGGTGTCGCTGAACTCAAAGCATCTATCGGAGTGGATCAAACCCTCGTTTGCACGCTCAATGCTATGGAAGCGGCAGACCAGGACTCCTCAGCCCGCTATATGGTTTGCAATCCCTAAGGTCACCATGATTCTCCCGATTATTACCTATCCCAACAAACAACTCAAAGTCCGCTCATCTGAAGTGGTCAATTTCGACGATCTCCTCCACCGCTTTCTTGATGATATGTTTGAGACAATGATGAGTTCAAACGGTATCGGATTAGCTGCTATTCAGGTAGCTAACCCCATCCGAGCACTTATCCTCTGCATCCCCGATGAAGAGGGTGAACAAAGCAAAGAAAATGTCATCGAAATTATAAACCCAATTATTCACAATCCAAAAGGAAATGTCCTCTATCAAGAGGGGTGCTTGAGCGTTCCGGGATTTTATGAGGATGTTGAGCGTTTTGAGGCCCTTACGCTCCATTACCAAAACCGTCACGGCGAAGCATGTGTACTCGAAGCCACCGAATTGCTCGCCATTGCAATTCAACACGAAATTGACCATCTTGAGGGTAAACTCTTTATCGAAAAACTCACCTATAACCGCCGCAAAAAATTCGAAAAAGAGTACAAAAAAGCACTCAAAGAGAAAAAATAATCTTCTTAAATATTGCACTTTGCAATATTTATTTTTCATTCCTCCAAATTTGATACAATATTCGTTAAATAATATTTTGGATTATTAATGAAACAGTTGTTGTGCGCTACATTCGAAGGGATCGATGCCAAAAGTGTCGAAGTCCAATTTACCGCGACCAAAGGTCTACCAGCTTTTACCATCGTTGGAATGGCTAATACTGCCATCACCGAGTCCAAAGAGCGGGTTAAATCAGCCCTACTCAGTAATGACTTTACCTTTCCACCCAAACGGCTCACCGTCAATCTCGCCCCCAGTGATTTGAGAAAAGAGGGGAGCCATTTTGACCTCCCTATCGCCGCACTGATCGCTCTTGGCAATTTTGATGGCAATCTCGATGATTGGTACGTTTTTGGGGAATTGGGGTTAGATGGAAGTGTCACCGAAAACACCCTCCTCTATCCGATCATCCTCTCACTCGCCAACCAAGGAGCCATTACACGCGCCATCGTCCCTTATGTGAGCCTCCCGAAACTCTCAAAAATACCTAATATCACTTTTTATGGGGTTAATACCCTCACCGAAACGCTCAATCTCCTCAGAGCCGAAGTGTTACCCGAAGCACAGGCGCATATCAGTACATTTGATTTTAACCATCTCCTGCATGAGACGGCTAAATACTATTTTCACGAACACTATCCCCTCGATTTTATCGACATCAAAGGGCAAGAACACGCCAAACGCTCTGCCCTCATTGCAGCCGCTGGGATGCACAATCTCCTACTAGAGGGATCACCCGGAAGCGGAAAATCGATGATCGCCAAACGATTGGTGCATATCATGCCGCCACTACACAACGATGAGATGTTAGAGTGTGCGAAACTGGAGATTTTGGAGGGAAAAGAGCCCTCCTTTACCCCGTCGCGCCCCTTTAGATCTCCACATCACTCTTCGACAGGAGCGAGCATTTTCGGCGGAGGGACGCACAAGGCCCAAATAGGAGAAGTTGGATTGGCACATGGTGGGATACTCTTTTTCGATGAGTTACCCCATTTTTCCAAAACCGTACTAGAATCTCTCAGGGAACCTCTCGAAGATCGCCATATCCGTATCTCGCGGGTCAATGCTAAAGTAACGTATGACGCCAATTTTCTCTTTGTCGGGGCAATGAACCCCTGCCCTTGCGGTAATCTCTTTAGTACCACCATAGCCTGTCGATGCAGTGACATCGAGATAACCCGCTATCGATCCCGTCTCTCTGATCCGTTTTTAGATCGTATCGATCTGTACGTGCAGATGCACGCGGTGAGTGCAGAGGACAAACCGAGTATCAGTTCACAGGAACTTCATCGTAAGGTACGCCAAGCGTTTTTACGGCAAAAACAACGAGGGCAAGGTAAACTCAATGGGACGCTGAGCGATGCGGAAATCGCCCTATACTGCCCGCTAAACGAAGAGTCACAACAGGTGATCGATCAGGCGATCGGGAGATTCGGATTATCGTTTCGTGCCGTAAGTCGTCTACTCAAAGTAGCCCGAACAATCGCTGATATAGAAAATAAAGAGAATATTGCAAAAACGCATGTACTTGAAGCATTGAGTTATCGGAAGAGATAGAGGGAAATCTTGAGGTCGAAATTTGCGACCTCAAAAAGGTTAAAACGTTGCCACAACCCACATCGTGATGAAATATCCGCCGATGAGAAGCCATGCGAACATTGCCCCTGCGGTATACAACGGGGCTAAACCAAGTCCTTTAAATTTAGCGAAACGTGTCCCCATACCCAGCGCAGTCATCGCCATCGTTAGTAAAAAGGTGTCGATGAGATTGATATTCTCCACCACCGAGGTGATAAGGGTAGAAACCGTTTCACCGACATGAGCGGCAGAATACTGCGTAAGGAGCGAATTCACACCCGCCATACCGATAAAATAGACGGCGAACCATGGGATAACGAGTTTCACCCCTCCCCCTACGCTACCGCTTTTTTTCGCCGCGTAAGAGAGATAAATTCCCAAAATAATAAGCATCGGTGCAATCATAATAACACGAGTCATTTTAACGATTACCGCCGCATCCGCCGCGTCTTTCCCATACGCTCCGCCGACGGCGACCACTTGGGCTACTTCATGGATCGTTCCGCCGACAAAGATACCGAATGTTCGATCATCCATCCCTGCAAATACCCCCGCGCTGTAAAGCGCAGGATACAAAAACATCGCGATCGTTCCGAAGAGTACGACCATCGATACCGCTATCGCCGCTTTGTGCTCCTCACTTTTGAGGACAGGCTCAGTCGCCAAAACCGCCGCAGCACCACAGACTGATGCGCCAGAAGCGGTTAGCATCGAGGTATCACGATCCATTTTAAAGATTTTTTGCCCCAAATAAGTTCCGAGGATAAAGGTGGTTGAGAGCATGATCAAAGAGACCATGAATCCCTCCATCCCTACTTCGGCAATTTGCTGAAACGTGATCCGAAAACCGTAAAATACGATCGCAAAGCGGAGAATCTTTTTACCCGAAAAGGTGATCCCCCCTTCCCATCCTGTAGGGGTTTTAGAATGGAGAGTGTTAGCGTAAAAAATCCCCAGAACAATCCCCACAACAAGTGGAGAGATTCCTAGATTTTTGATGAATGAGATATCCGCAATCATGGTTGCGGCGGCGGCAAAAATAGCGACAAAAAAGATACCGCTGAGGGTATCTTTGCGTTTAGCAGGTGAAAATGGCATAAATTCTCCTATAAAGTAAAAACGCTATTATAGGACGAATCACAAAATTCTCAAAATTTTACGGTACGACGATCTCCAATCGATTCGGAACCGCATCCGATTTCTCAGCCTTCACCTTTTCACCCTCTTTGGAAATTACTCTTTTTTCAAGTCCCGGTGTTTTCAGTAAATACGCCCGAATCATCTGCGTACGCTGTTGCGCCAAAACTTGGAGCTCTTGCGGATTCAACGGCTGTAGGGGAACCAGTTTTTCGATCAAAGCCGCCGAATAATGGCGCACGAATGCCGCCTCTTCAGGATATTTCTCCTCTAATGCGGCTTTGAGTTCTTTCCGCTCTTTTTTCTCCAACGACTCCTCGGCTATCTCTTCGAGCACATCCACAGGAATAGCCTGCACCGAATCCATTTTTATCCCTTTAACCCTTTTTTGAGCCAGTTGAACCAATTTATACGATTTAAGGGCATATCCATCATGCACCTCATCCGATCCTCCGTAAATATTAAGAGAGAGCTTCGGCCGTTTGGCGAGCATCTTCGTAACAATGTCCAGCTTTTCGATCTGCGGAGGAGCCAAAGTTGCCCCGCCCGCCTCAAAATCGATAGAAGAGAGCTTATCACTCTCTATCCCCATCATTGATCCTAACAATCGAAACGGTGAAGTCACCGCTTTGGTGAAGAGGTTTCCGATCACTTGCCATACCACTTTGCCATATTTAAAATCAGGGTTATTCACATCCCCCTCGATTGGGAGATCAATATCGATAACGCCATCAGTGTCTTCGAGCAACGCTACCACAAAACGCAGAGGCCACGGTGATCCACCCTCTTTTTCGGCACCTAACTCGATTTGTTTAATGACGACTCGATTCGCACCATTTAGTTTCCCCTCATCGATTTTGTATCCCAGATCCAAAAAGAGTTTCCCGCCGTCAATCTTGTACCCTAAAAATTCCAATGAATAGGGAGTGTACCCTTTGAGTTCGAGGTTATCGAACGCCACTTTGATATCGGTGAATTTTTTAGGGGCTTTGGTATTTAGGCTTCCGTCCACTTTTGCCAATCCGTACTGATCGACCCCACCTCGAAGTTTCACAAATGTTCTCACATCTTTGGTCGTTGAAATCCCTAAAACTGACCCTTCAAGATCGTGAATATAGGTCTTGAACGGAAGAGGAAGGGATAAATCGCTAAACGTTGCACTGGAGTTGCGTAACAGCAGTTTGACGATATCGATCCCAAAAGGATTCCCCCCCTTAGTGCTGTTTGACTCCGTGGCCCCATTTTTACTAAGCGTTGAAAAATTCAAAACTTTTTTAGCATCAATCAGAGCATTCGTATAAAACCCGTCAATCGCGAGTTGATTGATCCGAAGCTGGTTGGCAGGATAGGCATACCCAAACGGTGTCGCCCCGATACTCTCCCATCCCAGCAATACCGAATCATCTCGTGTGTCATTAACCACCCAATCTTCTAATGCCACTTTTCCTTTTACAGCGGTTTTAGCCGTATTGTAATCATAATCGGCATTTACCGACAATTTCCCTCGCCGTAATGAGGCGTAAGTACTCGGTTCAATATACGGATCGACAATCGAGACATCAAATCCTTTCAGCGCCAAATGCCCTTTTGCGTTCAACGGGGCTCGGACAAATCCGCTGCTGGCCTCCAAGCTACTCTTTTCATTGATCCGCATCGAGAGGAGAAGATCATTTTTTCGCGCAGGGTTGTTATCAAACCCTTTTAGATTCACCTTGAGCTGATCGAGGTTCAATGCGACATGACGTTTCGGTACCTCATCCAAAAAGGCTATAGAACCGTTACTCAAATCAATCTCATCCACTCGGTATCCCCACGGAGCCTCTTGTGGGCTCTTTGCTGCAGGTGCTGAAGACGTATACGCATAGCGCGAAAGATCGATAGAACCATCGGAAAGACGTTTTACCGCCACACTCGGTTCCAAAAGAGAGAGTTTTTGGACAGCAGCAAATTTCCCCATGCGATCGATTTCAATCCCATCAACATTGATCCCTGATAATCCTGCCGTGAGTGCGTCGTCACTTTGGCGTGTTACACGTAGAGCATCGGTAGCCAAAGAGAGATTGAGGTGCGATTTTTCATCACTCGAAACAGGACCGGTATGGAGACGAAGATTACTCAAAACGGCCCGATACGGTTCACGTGGAGCGTTATCACTCCACTGCACAGCCACATTCTCAACCGATACACTTCCCAGTGCAAAATTCCATGGTTCTGATTCTGTCTCATTTTCATCTTTAGGAAACGCTTTTTGGATCTCTTCAAGATAATGGATCCAATCGATTTTTCCCTCATGGGAGCGCTGCGCAGAGAGATTTATCCCTTCCAATGCTAGCGATTGAGCTTTAAAACTCTTTTTTAGAGGTTGCACATTTCCCTCTTTTAAACGTAATGCCAAAAGGGTAAAAAGATTACGATCTTCCCCTTTTGGGATAATACGGAGTTTATCAATCTCAAAATGGATCTTTGTAAGCTCCGTTGCATTCACATCAGCACTGTTAAATCGGTAATCAAATCCAAATGCGGCGGAACCATCAGCCACTTCAATCGGAAATTTCTCTTTAAAATAACGCCACGGTGTATAAAGTTTTCCTGAATCAAACGCTACGCTCCCCCCTAGCATTAAAGGGGAAAGAGAATCGATTTTTGTTTTTAAGTCGACAAATCCCCCCTCATTGATGCTCGCATAAAGACGCATCTTTCCATCCGCACTTGAGAGATCTCGCAAATCGATATTATCGAGATTAAATCCAATAGGCCCCACATCGAGTGCATACGCTTTTCCATCCGCATAATCGCGATAGTTCAATGTCCCGTTTTTTAATCCAAAGTGCTTGATCATAAGCTTTAGCGGTTCGGATGAAGTATCATTATTCTCTTCATCTCCGCCCAATTCGCTAAGCCATTTAAAATTGAAATCCCCTTTTTCATCACGATGAATACTCACATGAGGTTCGCTTAACGTAACATCATTAATTACCCATCCCCCTTTCCATAAATACGCAAGGGGATCAACATTTAGAGAGAACTTTTCAAGTGCAAACAAATCATTCTTTTGAGGCGTTTTGAAGCTCAGATTTTTTAATGTGAGATGAAAGGTAAAAGGGTTAAAAGAAGCTGATTCAACTGAAAAAATCCCCCCTTTTGTTGCTTCCGCTACTTTATCGGGAACACTGTTTTTGATGGCATAAGGGATAGCGAAAAAACCGATAATAGCGTAGAGTGCAACCACCCCTCCAATCCATTTTAGTGCAGGCTTAACCATCATATTCTCCCTCAATAATTTCTTGTTTCAAATCATAATAAATTATTGTATCACAAATGTTTTTTTAAGAGAGGGTATATCTAAAACTAATCCTATAACACCGAAAAATAACCCAAAACTTTAATTATTTTTTTGGTTTTTCGAGAGTAAAGTTATAAATAATAGACCAATAAAAGGGGTTTAGTATGCAAGTTAGCTCCTATATATTTCAATCACCTTATTCACAACCGCTCCAAGTCGGTCGTCCCGATCCTGTTGCTGTGAAAGAGAACAGTGAAAATGTACAAAAAGAACTGCGTGAACAGACCAAAGAGAGCACTAAATTACTCCAAAACACCTCTCAAGCAGAGCCGCTGGATGCCCCGATAAAATCCTCGACACTCTATCAAAGTGATCCCTCTTTTTCTCAAACAGCACAGTCACTCAAAGAATATCAAAGCGCGTCACAAGAGGTCCAACGTTCTCAAAACATCACTGCATACGTCAAAAGTAGCAATGAACTTTTAGCATAACCATAATTTCACCCCTGTGCTAAAATATCTTCACTGCTTTTAGCCTACTTAAATCTATATTTCGACATAATCATCTACTTTATCTGCACAGTAGGGATAGCCGTAATGAAGCGTAAACAAATTTACAATCCAACCTCCAATGAACATGTAAACGATCGCCAGATTTTCGGCGGTAATCCAACCGGTATTTTCGAGCTCAACAACATCAAATACCAATGGGCCTATAACCTCTGGGAAATGATGCTCAACAACACATGGTTCCCCAAAGAGGTCGATATGACCCGCGATGCGGTCGATTACAAATACCTCACCGAGATGGAGAAAACGGCCTACGACAAAGCCCTCTCCCAGCTCATTTTTATGGATTCGCTCCAAACGAATAATCTCATCGACAACGTCAACCCTTATGTCACCGCTCCGGAGATCAACCTCATCTTGGTGCGCCAAAGTTTCGAAGAGGCGCTCCACTCCCAAAGCTACGCCGTTATGGTCGACTCGATCAGCCAAAACTCCGAAGAGATTTACGATCTGTGGCGTAAGGACATGATGCTCAAAACCAAAAACGA
>CAZKJU010000084.1:0-8967 GCA_964553185.1 uncultured Sulfuricurvum sp. | reverse complement strand
CAATCGCAATGAAAATTCCAAATATGCTACTGGAAAAGATAATTATGGAAATTGTATCAAAAATCGGGCGAAAGCCCGATGTGAATCTTGAGAAAATTAAGCGGCAGGGATGATAGAAACTTGTTTACGTTTTTTGTCTTTACGCTCGAACGCAACGACACCGTCAACCAATGCATACAAAGTATGATCTTTACCCATTCCCATGTTTTTACCCGGGTGAACTTTTGTTCCACGTTGACGGATAACGATGTTACCTGCACGTACGAATTCACCACCGTATTTTTTGACACCGAGTCTACGTCCCGCTGAGTCGCGGTTATTCTGTGTACTACCCTGACCTTTCTTATGAGCCATGCTGTCCTCCTACTTTTAAATAATTACGCAGCGATCTTAACGATGCGAACGCGTGTGTGATCTCGTCTGAAACCACGTTTCAATTTGCTGTCTTTACGACGACGTTTTTTGTAGATCACGACTTTACGGTCACGACCTTCATTGATAACCTCAGCAGTAACAACAGCACCACTAACAAATGGGGTACCGGTTTTAAGTTCACCGTTATTTACGGCAAGAACTTCTGTGATTTCGACGGTTGCTTTAGGATCAAGTCCCATTTTATCGAACAAAAGGATATCACCCTCTTGAACTTTATACTGTTTTCCGCCGTTTTTGATAATTGCGTACATTAGCGTTCCTTACTTACAAGTCTACAAAAAGTGGCGAATTATAGCCAACGTTTATTTAAGCTTAAATTAAAGCGATAGCATCAATCTCAACAAGTGCATTTTTTGGCAATGTTTTCACAGCTACGGTAGAGCGTGATGGCTTGTGATTACCGAACGCTTCACCGTAAATCGCATTAACCGCAGCGAAATCATCCATATCTGCCAAAAAGATCGTCGTTTTAATCACTTTATCAAAAGAACTTCCTGCCGCTTCCAAAACCGCTTTGAGGTTTGAGATCACTTGAACACATTGTGCGCTCACATCCCCATCAACCATCTCACCTGATGGAGTCAGTGCAATTTGGCCGGAAGTAAATACCATACCGTTTGCAATCATCGCTTGAGAATAGGGTCCGATAGCGGCTGGAGCATTGGGAGTTTGTACAGGTGTCATGAATATTTTCCTTTTAGTTTATTTTCTTGCTTTACGTAATGCATCATCTAGAATTGATTGATAATCATCAGTCGGCCAATATCCCGGCATCGAATAAAGCATTTTTCCATTTTCATCTAAAAAATAGCTCATAGGAACCATTTTAGCGGTGAGTGTTTTAGGATAAACACTTTTATCACGTGTAACATGAACAGGGACAAATCGGGCATTGATTTTAGAAATAATATCCTCATCTGAAAGAGTAGTAGCTTCTAATTTCCGGCACCATCGGCATTGTTCGCTCGTAATAACCACCATCATCGGTTTTGACTCTTTTTTCGCTTTGGCTTGCGCCTGAGCAAATGTCTCTTGCCAAGCAATCTCAGCACCAAATAAACTTGCCATCAATAATGCCAACAAAACTATTTTTTTCATTTGAGCCCTTTTTTTTGAAAACCAGAATTCTAGCGGAAATTATTAATCAATTTTGTAAAAACAGCATAAAGATTTTCTACCTCATCAATCGATGTACGCTCGTTCGGGGCATGTATCGTGTCATTGATGACTCCAAATTCGATCACATCGATCCCATACGCGGCAACAAAACGGGCATCTGATGTCCCCCCTGCCGTCGAATTTTTAGGGGTAATGCCGCATACCTCTTGAATCGTATTCGATAACGCACGAACAATCGGCGTATCAGCATCGGTGATAAACGGATAGGCTGATTGATCCAAAGTCAACGAATACTCCATCCCGCATAGCTGAGAGTCGATAAATGTTTTGATTGCCTTTTGATCGGTGCGGGTTGAGTTACGGACGTTAAACATCATCTTCAGCTTACCGGGTGAAACATTGGTGGTCTCAATACCTGCGCGCATATCGGTAATAACAAGTTGGCTCGGTGCGAAATACTTATCCCCTGCATCCAAAAATGCCCCTGCGATAGTGGAGAGTACGGGAGCTATTTGGTGAACAGGGTTAATCGCTTTTTCAGGATAGGCAGCATGTCCCTGTTTCCCAATGATTTCGATGACGCCGTTGATCGAACCGCGACGCCCCACTTTGATCGCATCCCCAAATCGCTCTTCGCACGTCGGTTCGGCTACAACTACCGCATCGGGAAGTAGATTATGCTCTTTGAGATACGCCAAAACCTCAACCGTTCCAAATTTCGCGGGGCCCTCCTCATCGGAGGTGAGCAAAATCGATAAGGTTCCCTCAAAATCTTTTGCCTCTTTTAATGCTTGGGTAAATGCCGCTACACCGCTTTTCATATCCTGCGCACCGCGTGCATAGATGTATCCATCGATCTCAGTTGCAACAAATGGATCACTACTCCACCCCTCCCCTGCGGGAACAACATCGACATGTCCCGCGAAACAAAGGTGTTTCCCCTCACCGAAACGTCGGTAGGCAAACAAGTTTTTTACCCCTTCATGATCAATGCGAACAGTGGTAAATCCCTCTAAATACTCTTCTAAAAAATCAAATATACCACCATCTTCAGGGGTAATACTCGGTGATTCCAAAAGCTTTTTAAATAAATCGATAACGTTCAAATGTATCCTTATAATTGTTTCTCGTATTCCAGACGTAAACCTTGAGGTGTCATTATAAAACCTCTCACTTTGATTTTGCCTTGTGAAATTTCTCGAGAGTGGGTTTCACATAACGGTATAAGATGATGATGTTCTTTTAAATGAATATTTTTTTGGGGATTACGCACCAATGCTCCACAAATAACACATTCAGATGCCACTACTTCCCGATAGCGTTTAATGTACTCTTTTTGATTTCCAAGTTCGAGTACATCATACTCTTTTGCTAGGTTTTCTCTTAACCGTTTTGCATTTTGTAAAAAATGGGAGTTCATATGGAGTGATTCGGCGAATTCCAACCCATACACACTGCTTCCTCTTCCTGCTTTTAAAATTCGATCATATATCAGATGATCACGCTCTTCATCATAACGGACACTCAAATGCAGATGGACCACTTCTCGCAAACGACTTAGTTCACTGATCATCGAGAGCTGATGTAAATGGGTGGTCATTAAAAACAGACACCCCTTGGAATTCAATTCCATAATCGTGCTCGCAACGATTGAGACTGCGGAGAGAGTTTCGGTACCGTGGCTAATCTCATCTCCTAAGACCAAAGAACGATTCGTCGCACGGCTAAAGATAGTGTTAAGTTCCAACATCTCTACCCCGAACGTGGAGAGCGATTTGGCGACATTATCCCGAGATTGGACGCGAGTATACACACCCTCAAATAGGGAGAATTTCATCGCTTTTGCCGGAACAAAAAAACCGCTCTGAGCTAGAGCTACGGCTATCCCTATGCTCTTCATGAGCGACGATTTTCCACTTGAGTTGATCCCATAAAGCAATACTCCGCGGATATTTGCACCGTCATGTACTTTGGAATCAAGCATAACGGTATCGGGAAACGGAAGATCGAGATAATCGCGATCCCCCATCACAATGTCGTTCGGGACATACGCAATCCCTTGTGCTTCCACCAATAGATGACGCAACCCACTCATCTGTAAAAAATTCTCTTTAGAGGATTCAATGATGGTAGGGCGAATAAGCCCATATTTTTGAGCATTTAGTGCGGAAGAAACCGCCACATCGATTTGAGCGATCCAATCGATTGTCATTTGAACAAGGGGAATTTGAGCTTCGAGCCATTCTCTTTCATGGAAATGGTTACGAAATTCTATCTCCCATCCCTCTAATAGAGTCTCAAAGGGAAGGAGCCCTCTAAGATTATGTTTTACACAATAGCGCTGAATTTCAATAATATGATTTAAGGGTATGAGAAAAGAGCCAATATCACTAACTTGCCGATTTTGAAGTTTCCACCATAATAATTCTATATCAGCAATTAATTTCAACTGTTCAAACAGCCAAGCACTATGAGGGTTCAGCACTTCAATCCAATCGTATCGTTTCATCAGTACATTAGAATCTTTAATCGGTAAAAAGAGTCTAAAACGTCCGAGTCTCCGTCCCATAGGTGTAGCCATATTCAACAAAAGTTTAGCAATGTTTGGTAATTTGGAATCACTGCTTGTCATTTCCATCTGCTCAAGTGCATTGTTCCCCAATTCCATTAACTCAGTGGTTTCCAAAAGTCTCGGTACTGCGTAGATATTGGAATCAGATTGATTTAAATGCTTTGCCAGTAATGCTAGCGCTTGTGCACACAAAGGCTTATTTTCGAGACTAAGATGCTCAATCGGGCTCAATAAAGAGCGAAGTGCAAAGACTTTTTTAAAAAGGGCATTTTGCTCTTCTACATCAAATATACGCGCACTATAGTGATAATCAAACATCGAAAAATTATCCACAATCTCATCGAAGAGTACTTTCGAATCGGCCCCGACAATAAGATACTGTGCATCCGTAACAAACAACAAGTGTAAAGCCCGATCAATCGCACTGTAGGGGTGGATAGGATCAGCCTCGATCTCACAAAACCACCCTTTAAGACCGTATGGCTCAAACATTGTTAAACCGATTGAATACCCATTGCTACTGTGATGAATAAACAAAGACGCTTGAGCTTTGTGCATACAATTACCACCAATTTTTATTTAGAAAGTGCGTTATATTTATAATTATACAAAAATGGGTTCAATTTAACTTTTATTTTAGTAACAATCAAGTTATAATCACATTCTTATATTTAAATCTAAGTTTAGGATATGCCTAATGAAACGCCCTACTCCGGTTAACGAAGAAGTTTTATTTGACGGACGCAGTTTAATTTCCGAAACCGATACCAAAGGTATCATTACCTACGTTAACCGCAAATTTACGGAGATGACAGGCTATACTGCTGTTGAAGCCGTCGGACAGCCTCATAGTCTTTTACGTCATCCAGATATGCCTAAAGCAGGCTTTGAAGGGATGTGGAAAGTGATTGAAAGCGGTAAAATTTGGGAAGGGTATGTTAAAAACCTTCGAAAAGACGGCAAATTTTACTGGGTTGTTGTCCATATCGTCCCGAAACTAAATGAAGCAGGTGAAATCATCGGCTACATTGCATCACGTAAAATGCCGGATAGAAATCGACTCAAAATTGTCGAACAACAATACGCCGAATTACTAGCAGCGGAAAAAAAGAGTTAAACCTTTTGGTTTAACCATATCTTCTGCCGATACACTCTCCAAAACCAAAATCCTTTAATGAATGTCTCTATTGTCATAGCGAGATAAATTCCTAATATCCCTCCACCTAACATTAACACCATATACGATGGTACAATCCTAAAAAGCCACAGAGAACCGATTGAAATTCGCATACTTAGATGTGTAGCCCCTGCCCCACGCAGTGCACCACTCAAAACAAACGTTAAGGCCAAAGGAATTTGTGCGATCCCGACAAGACGGAGATAGAGTGCTGCTTGTTCAATCGTTTCAGGGTCTTTGGTAAAAAAACGGATCATAAATTCAGGGAAACCAACCAAAACAACTCCGACACTTCCCATGAAAACAATTGCTATTTTAGCACTTAAAATCCCCGATTCATACGCATCATTGTATTGTCTCGCACCAATATACTGTCCAGCTAAAACCATCGCTGCAACAGAAAAACCAAACCCCGGCATAAAAGCTAACGCTTCTATCCGAAGTCCGATCTGATACCCTGCCAGTGCTTGCGTCCCCTGCGAAGCTATCATCATTACAAAGAGTAGAAAGGAAGCTACACCTACAACACGTTCAACTGCCGCAGGGGCACCGATGGAGAGCATTTTCTTCAAATCTGAGACTCTGAAGATAGGATAAATATTCAGTACTCCTCCTTTTCGGAGTAAAAGCCACCCATACACCGTAACACTAAATCCGTACGAGCATACCGTCGCATAAGCGGCCCCCGCCACCCCCATCGCCTCAAATCCGCCGTGTCCAAAAATAAAAATATAATTCAATCCAGCATTTAGAAGGGCCGAAACGATTTTAATAAATAATGAGCTTCGAGTATCCCCCGCTGCAGAAAGGACACTGTATGCCAATGTATCGAGGAATATTAACCCCATCCCTAAAGAGAGAATTCCAAAATACTCACTTCCCAGTTTTATAACTTCGTCACTTGACCCCATCCAACGAAAAAAATCCGATGCAAACACCCACCCTGTCAGTCCAACGATGAGCGAGCCGGCCAAAGCCACCCATAAGCCGACAAAGACTACTGCCGATGCACGATGGCGTCTGTTACTGCCGATAAAACGTGATATCAATGCGCTTGATCCGATTGCATACACACTCATAAGAGCCTGTATTACCATCATAAATTGCATCGATAATCCAACCGCCGCTAAAGCGCCAACACCCAATACACCAACCATAAGCATATCGATGAGAATTTGAATAATATCAAGCAGATGTTTTAATGCAGCGGGAATTGCCAATCGCAACACGCGCTGTTTCATCATCATATTTCTCAGTTTTGAAGCTTGTGAGCAATCTCTTGCATCACGTCAAACAACTCTTCTTTAGTTGAGTAACGAAGTTCAATGCGGTTTATCGGCACTTCTCCAACAGGATCGAAATCACAAATCAATACATACGATTCAAGGGTGATCTGATCCGCTTTTAGCTCCGCCCATTCCAACGATACCGAGGCACTCTCTCCACCCGCATGAATCAAAGCGGCAGGATACAATCGGGTAATTTTAGATAAATCTATCGTCTCTCCGTTTGTTTCAAAAATTATCTCTTGATTCATCCAATCTCCTTTAAACGATACGCTCGCTGTATCCATCTATAATAAAGGGCAGCCACAGCAAATACAGATCCTAACAAGACGGTAATCATCATCAGAGAAAGACCCATCACTGCCAAATAACCGATACATAACGAGACCAATGCCCCTACGCCTAAAAAAATCATGTCATTATAGGCGATAACACGCCCGTAAAAATCACTGTGCGTATGATGTTGCAATAAGGTGTATGTGTATGACCACAAGGTCGTTGTCACAAATCCAACACCGACTGAAGCTACCAATGAGAGATAAAAGTTTTCTATTACACTAGCCCAAAATATAATTGTAACGGCTTCTGCAACCAGTAACCATCCTAATCGTGAATTGTTAATCCAATGTCCCAATACCATCGGGCCGATAACCAGCCCCAATGCACGGGCGGCATTCAACAACCCTATCCCTAACGATACTGCGATAATTTGAGCATAAAAATGTTTTGCAGCCAATGCCACTAAAGCATCAAATGCAGTAAATCCGATAATAGCGTGAAGTATCATCAAATGCAAAACAATAGGATGATTACGTATGTACACGAATGCTTCTTTCATCATAGCACTTACTTTGGCACTGTTTTTCGAGAACTCAATCTCTATTTTAATCGTAGAGACTAAAACAAGGACAATAACAAATAATCCGGCATCAAGCAAAAACGCAGTCGTTGTCCCCACCCAATAAACCACCAATCCGCTTAACGCCATACCAAATGTGTAGGACAAGGACCAAATGATAGAATGGATTTCGTTGGCAGTTTGCAGAGATTTACCCTCTAAGATACGGGGCAATAACGACATTTCAACCGTAAAATGAAAACTTGATGCTCCCATACGGATAAAGACCAAAAGATAAAGAAACCACAACATCTCCACATTATCGATACTGATTAACGAAAGAGTACACACTATCTCTATGATCGTCAGAATGATCATTAATTTTTTAGGATGAATACGATCGAGAATAACACCGCTCAGAGGTGCTTGAAATACTCCGGGTAAAAAATGCAAGGCGGCGACCAGTGCAATCGTTGTTGCATCAGCCCCCATTTGAATTAAAAGGGTGTAAATCGCAACATTGCTAAACCATGCCCCGAAATAGGCCAGTAATTGAATTAATGAAAGACGGCGCAACAGCGGTTCATCACGTAAAAGAGTTAAATAGCGTTTCATAGGCGCAAGATTATCACGTGAGTGATTAAAGTTTTTATTTTCGTGGACGATTTAGGGGTAGAAATTGTCTCATATCTTTAATTAGGAGAATTCAAATGGAAATTTTGCAAACAACTGCCAAAATGCAGCAAAGCCAAACCTCCACACCAAAACCAGCTGCAACTGAACTACAAAGCACACAAAGTGTTCAACAAATGCAGAAAGCGCAAATCAATCAAGATAAAGTCGCTCAAATTAACAGTGATGAAAAAACATCCAAAGTTGATTCTCAAGAGCAAATGGATAAATTGATCGACCAACTTAACCGATCTCTCGATCCGTTCAATACCTCTTTACGCTTTGGATTTGACAACTCCTCAGAGGATTTTTATGTCTCTGTCATTGAAACAAAAAGCAACCGTATGCTCAGACGTTTTCCCCTAGAACAAGCGGAACAGCTTTTACCAAAAATTCAAGAAGTAAATGGATTATTATTCGATCAAAAAGGGTAAAGAACCTCTTTTTAAATACTAATATTATTTGACGATCAAACAAAGGACTATTTATGAATACCAATCTTGCTTATAATACTTACACACAAAATAATATTAGTGTTGAGTCACCGGAAAAACTAATTCAAATGATGTATGAGGGGATTCTACGATTCAACATGCATGCCAAGCGTTCAATAAATGAATGCGATATCGAAAGACGTACCTATTGGATCAATCGGTCCAATGCTGTTGTATGTGAATTAATCAACATTTTAGATTATAAATATGGAACTATTGCACATTATCTTTCAGGTCTCTATACTCATCAGCTTCGTCTTTTAGCAGAAGCCAATTTAAACAATGACAGTTCCAAACTAGATGAAGTAAATCAAGTTTTCAAAGGGCTTTTAGAAGCATGGAAAGAGAGTACTGATGTGGCTAACCAAGCTTAA
>CAZKJU010000083.1:0-9051 GCA_964553185.1 uncultured Sulfuricurvum sp. | reverse complement strand
ATGTCAACGGTTATCTCATTTTGAACAAACAAAGTGACGTCAAACGCCAAATCAACGGCCTCACCGTCAAACTCAATATCCCTATCACTCTACAGGCGAGAGTTGAAGCAGTCACTGACCGTATTAAAGAACAGCTCAAAGCCGATGAAATAATCGCAACCGTAATGGATTCAAAAACCGGTAAAATTCTCGCTCTCGCGAGTTCAAACCGCTTCGATCCGAGCCATATCCGTACAGCTGATTATCCCTCCCTCAACACCAATGCCATTGAGTACAGCTTTGAGCCGGGTTCGGTTGTCAAACCGATCATTTTTTCAATTATGCTCGATAAAGGGCTAATCAATCCCTACGATATGGTAAATGGTCATAACGGCCGCTTCACCATGGGTCGAAAAACCATCGTTGACGAACATGCCTTTAGTATGATCAGTGCCGAAGATGTTATTGTCCACTCATCCAACATCGGAATCGCACAATTAGCGCAAAAACTCAACGGCGAAGAGTTTACCGAGGGGCTAAAACGGTTTGGATTTACCCATTTCAGCGGTATCGATTTACCGTATGAAAAACGGGGGTCTATCCCAAGTTCCGCTCAATTAAACAATTACCTCTATAAAGCGATCACCTCGTACGGTTATGGGATGCGATCAAACGCAATGCAGATGATCAAAGCCTATAATGTTTTCAACAATGGGGGAAAACTGATCAATCCTATGGTGGTCGAAGCGCTCTACGACGATAACGGCCGCACTATCCCGATGCAGGTACAAGCACCGGTACAAGTGATCTCTCCGGCAACGGCTGAGAGGATGAAACAAATCCTCATAAAAACCGTCAATGAAGGGACAGGAACCGTCGCAAAAACACCGGGGCTCGAAGTGGGTGGTAAAACAGGAACAGCCCATATCGCGAAAAACGGTCAATACGTCAACAGCTATCACACCTCGTTTATCGGCTTTGCCAATGATGCCAAACACAACTACACCATCGGCATCACTGTCATCGAGCCGCGTACCGTCTATTTTGCTTCTATCACCGCCGTTCCGGTATTCAAAGGGATTGTTGATTTAATGATCGAGGAAAAATATCTCTCCCCTGATCCGGCGGCAGTTGCGGCGGCGGCATCTCAAATTGCCCCTACACACCATCCTTAAGAACTTTTTGGATCAGCTTTGTCACCTCTTTTTCAAAGGGGTATTCTCTCTCAATCCCCCACACTTCGATCACCGCTTTCCCCTTTACAACAAGTTTTCGTTTCGATTGAAGTATCCCTAACACCCGTTTGGAACCCAGTTTTTTCGGATCGATCCGAAATTGAAGCGGAATCATTTTTTGATCTTCTGAAGCAACAATAATCTTTTGCGTATCCTCTTTCTTCACCTCACCCAATGCAAGCACGTCATTACCGTCATTAAGAGTATAATCCAGTGCAACAACTGTAATATTGCTGTGCCACTTATTACGCACTTTTACATCGGTTCCGATACGGATCGCCTCATTTTCTACCGCAACCCCCATTAATGCCAATACACCCAGTATCACTTCACTACCGGAATTTTCCATCCGAAGATTCCCTTCCGGTTCGATGAAAATATCTTCCCCCATTTTTGGAGCACACCCGTTGAAAAGAAAAAGAAGTGACGCGATCAAAGCAATCTTTTTCATCTTACATCCATACATTATCGATCAGCCGTGTCGTACCGACACGCGCGGCGACCAAAATGATGGTATCGCCTAAAATTACCTCATTAATCGATTCAAATGCTCTATTGACAACCGCGACATACTCGACATCAAGGGGTTGTAAGATAGCAAGCATCTCTTGGCGAATCGATTCAGAGTTCAGATTCCCCTGCATTACCTGCTTCGTCGCCCGCTTCAACGACGCCGAGATTTTCAATGCTTCTTGCCTCTCAGTAGTGCTGAGATAGACATTGCGGCTTGATAGTGCCAGACCATCGCTCTCACGAACGGTATCCATAGCAATAATCTCTACATTCATAAAAAAGTTATTGACCATCTGAGTGATAAGGGAGAGCTGCTGGGCATCTTTTTTCCCGAAATAGGCACGTGTCGGACGTACTTGGTTCAACAGTTTCATCACCACCGTGAGTACACCGTCAAAATGCCCCGGTCGAGAAGCTCCTTCGAGGATAAACCCACGCACATCGGGAGCACATATCCGAACCTCATCCTCACCATACATCCCAGCCACATCGGGATAAAAAAGTACATCAACGCCGCTCAGCTCACATATTTTAAAATCGGCCTCTTCGCGGCGGGGATATTTGCTCAAATCCTCTCCCGGTAAAAACTGAGTCGGATTGACAAAAATAGAGACAACAACGATATCATTCTCTTTGCGTGCCGCATCGATGAGGGTACGATGTCCAATGTGAAGTGCCCCCATCGTCGGAACGAACCCAATACTGCCGTTCTGAGGTTCCAATGCCTTACGAAGTTCCAATACACTGCGTGCGATAATCATGCTTTTAGCCTCTATAGAATATAATCGCAATTATAATATAACCACAGGGATAATACGTGGATCATTACGAATATACCGAATTACTTAAAACACTTAATACGAAAATGCAAAACGTCACCGGCGTCGTCCGCCCTGATGAGATCACTGCACGATTGAATGAGATTGAAGCATTGGAAAACTCTGATGGTTTTTGGAACGATGCAACATCAGCAGGGATCATCCAAAAAGAGAAAACCCAGTTGGAGCGTCGCTTGGCAAAATACTCCAAAACGTTTAATACCCTCGGAGATGCCGTCGATTTGTATGAAATGGCAAAAGAAGAGGGAGACGAAGAGACTATCGAATCTCTTTTTGCCGATGCGGGAGCATTGGAGAATAACGTCAAATCGATGGAAGTCGAAGTACTCCTCTCCGGTGAGCACGACAGCCATAACGCCATCGTTACCATCCATCCGGGAGCCGGTGGAACCGAATCCCAAGACTGGGCATCCATGCTGCTGCGCATGTACACACGCTGGGCTGAGCGACGTGATTTCACCGTAGAGATGCTCGACTACCAAGCAGGCGAAGAGGCGGGAATCAAAGATGCCGCCCTCCTGATCAAAGGGGTGAATGTTTACGGTTATCTCAAAAACGAAAACGGCATCCATCGTCTGGTACGTATCAGCCCGTATGATTCCGCCGCCAAACGTCACACTAGCTTCACCTCGGTGATGGTCTCTCCTGAGCTTGACGATGACATCGATATTGAAATCGAAGACCGCGATATACGTATCGATACCTATCGCGCATCCGGTGCGGGAGGGCAACACGTCAATAAAACCGAATCAGCGATCCGTATCACCCATATCCCCACCGGTATCGTCGTACAATGTCAAAATGACCGTTCTCAGCACAAAAATAAAGCTACGGCATTTAAAATGCTTAAATCTCGCCTCTATGAGTTAGAGATGGAGAAAAAACAAGCGGCCGTTGACGGTGTCGAAAAAAGTGAAAACGGTTGGGGGCACCAAATCCGCTCCTATGTCTTGGCTCCGTATCAACAAGTAAAAGATACCCGTTCAGGAATCCCTTACTCGAATATCAGCAATATCCTCGATGGAGATATTGACGAAATGATTGAAGGTGTCCTAATCTCTCTTAGCCGCAAAGATGACGAATAACCAAAATATCATTCTAAAAGAGTGCGCTCTCCACGAGCCGTGCTCCTACATTAGCGGAAATACCCAAAGCATCCATTATAAAGTGATCCAAGAGTGCAGTAAAGAGCAATGTGAAGCGTTAATACTCCGAGGATGGAGACGATTCGGTTCGATGTATTTTCGTCCCATCTGTTCCGAATGCCGCTCGTGTGAAAGTCTTAAAATCGATGCATTCAAATACACACTCAGTAAATCAGACCGCCGGATTGTACGTAAAAATAGCCATTTAACGACCATTATTCGTCACCCTACCCTCACACGCGAACACCTAAGCCTCTTTGATCGTTACCATCATTACAAACACCATACGAGAGATTGGGATGCTCCCAAAAGTGATCCAAAAAACTATTATGCTTCATTTGTTCAGGGGCATGGGGATTTTGGATTTGAAGTACTCTATTTTGAGGGTGAAAAACTGATTGCCGTCGATCTCATAGACATTCTCGAGGAGGGGATCAGTTCACTCTATTGCTACTACGATCCAGAATATAATGCCCAATCTTTAGGCCGTTATACCCTTTTACAACAAATCGAATTTGCAAAACGTCTCAATCTAAAATGGATCTATTTAGGGTATTACGTCGAGGGGTGCCAAAGCCTAGCCTACAAAATCAACTATCACCCATCTTTAGCGCTTCAGGGGAGACCTGAAGAGTATGAAACTCCATTATGGGAGTCTTTAGCGACTACCGATCATGCGTGAAATAAGCCCTTTCATCTCTCCTCGTTCTGCCAAGATGACTCCAATTAGATGAACAACAACAAATGCAAAAATCCCATATCCGACATACTCATGCATCCCTTCAACCAACTCTTTTGAATTGCCGGCAAGCTTATAATATAAAGCTAATCCGCTCATCGATATTATCGTTAGCAAAAGATACACTCCCTTATAGAGTCGATAAACGTTTTGCATTTTAGGGTCTTCGTCAAATCCAAAACCATTTTTTATGATCATCACAAATCGCCATACAAGCAAAACCGCAATCGCAATCCCGAAATAGATATGCCAATCCCACATCGGATTTCTCACCGCTTTACCGATCATCACCGCTTGCTCATCGGTAATGAGTGTTCCGAGCTCGGAAAGTTTCGCTTGGACAATCCCTCCGATCTGCTCTTTGTGCATCACACTCTTGCGTAAAATAACCGTAATGATGATACCAAACATTGAAAAAGCGGTAAGCCAATGCCAAAGACGAAATGAGGGGGAAAAAGTACGCATGTACACTCCTATACTTAGATACGTTATGATACTAAAATAATTTGTCCACTAGGTTAACCGAGTATGAATAGTGTCTCATTCAACAATCAACCGCTTACCCCATCCAAAATCGTCTGTATCGGACGCAACTATGTCGAACATATTTATGAGCTAAACAACGAAATCCCCTCATCGATGGTGGTGTTCAACAAACCCAACTCCGCCCTCACCGATACGCTCCGGTTTATCTCACCCGATACCCGTTTCGAGGGTGAGATCTGTTTCTTGATGATGAGCGGAAAGATTGCGGGGATAGGGTTTGGACTTGATCTCACCAAAGCAGAACTGCAAAACCATCTCAAAGCCAAAGGACTTCCGTGGGAGCGGGCAAAAGGATTCGACGGTTCCTGTGTATTAGGCAAATTTATCCCTTTGAATGCACCCCTAGAATCGCTAAGGATGACCCTTTATATTAACGGGATATTAGTCCAAGAAGCAACCTATGATCTAATGATCTACAAACCACTGGAGATGATAGCAGAGATAAAGAGTTTTATGAGTTTTGAGGATGGAGACATCATTATGAGCGGAACCCCTAAAGGGGTATCAACGTATCAAATAGGGGATCAATTTGTCGGGAGAATTTACAGTGACAATACGCTTCTACTTGAGAACGAGTGGGAAGCTAAAATATAGCTGTTTATCCCTTGTCCCGCATAATATCTTCCAGATTATCGGTAATCATTGAAATCACTTTTATCTTCGTTGCAACCCCCTCTTCCACCAACGGAGATTCAGACAACAACAGTTCTATCTCTTCCGCATAATCAGCGATCACAAAACGATCTCCCCATACTCTAAAAATTAACTGCTGCGGTAGTTTTTGAGACAAATATTCTGCAAAACGTGAGATAAGTTCATTACCTTTCTCCCACCCGTAGGCTTTATTGTAACGGTGGAAATCAACCAATGAAATCATTGTAACTGTATTGGGTTTAGTATGGCGCGACCGGCCGTTTATCGTCATCGTAAAATAGTCTTCATTATAGAGTTTGGTCAAACGATCTTTGAAAAAATAGCTCAAACGTTCCTCTTCAAGTGCACTGGTTCCCATTTGAGTAATCGATGTATCGATAGTAATATCGGCAAGTACATTTAGAGCTGCGTTAACGACTGCCGGATGATACCATGTTCCACTCAGTTCATTTAGTTCAATCAGCGATTCTTTTACCTCTTTGCGGGGTTTATATATGCGATTAGTCGTCATAGCATCAAACGAATCGGCAACCGCCATAATATGGCCAAGAAGTGAAATTTCTCCCCCTTTTTTACCGTAGGGATAGCCGCTTCCATCATAGCGTTCATGATGATCGATCATAATCTCCGCCAATTCTTTATAGAGATGTACAGTTGAGAGAACATCATATCCGGCTTTAGCATGCTCTTTGATCAGCTCATATTCAAGCTTTGTTAATTTTCCGGGCTTAAGCAATATCGAATCAGGGGTTACAACCTTGCCAATGTCATGCAGTTTTGCGGACTCTACTAATTTTTGTATCTCCTTCTCAGGCAACTCCATCTCTCGTGCTATTAATTCAGCATAATAGGCAACTCTGACTGTATGTCCCGCTGTATAGGTATCGCGCTGTTCAATCATATTGACCAAGGCATCAATAAAGTTTTCATAACTTTTTACCCTCTCTTCATGAAGCGTATCAATCTGCTGCTGTTGCGAAAATGAGTTAATGGCAAAACCTATATCACCGGCAAGCTCTTCAATCATACTTTGCTCTTCACTGCTAAATCCACTCTCACGTCCCGTACAGATACTTAAAACACCGATAGTATTTTCACTAAATGTACTGCTTTTCAGCGGAAGCGAATAGATCGCTTTGATACTGTACAAATCCATATTTTTTCGGCACTCTTGACTCAACAGTGGGTCATTTTTATCGCTTATCATGAGGTTCTTACCCTCTTCATAAACTTTTCGGTCAATCTGCGTGATGACTTTCTCTTCCCCTACTCCATAGACTGCCGCTACAAAAAGTTCTTTATCTTTTAAAAGAGAAATTTTTGCCCGTTTAAATGATTCATTTGAGCTCAAACAGAGGGTTGCTTTATCAATCAATTCATCGATTGAACGGGTCGTAATCAGCATCTGATTAACATCAGCAACCGTCCGCAATATACTTCTGAGATATTTTTCATTCAAATAAGCTTCTTCAAGTTTTACACTTTTCGTATACAAATGCTCTGTTTTTTCCTGAATTTTCTCCTCCAAAGAACCATTAAGCTGTTCCAGTTCTTGTTGAGTATCCCGTAATTTTGAATTGATTCGTGCGATATAGAGAGCAATAAACTGCGATAAAAGGAAACCTAAAATAGCGATTACCAAATAGTGCCAATATTGTTCGATAAAATAACTGAATGCATCCGCTCGTAAATGCTTATACGGCCCCAAATCAAGTTCTCGAAGACATTCATGTATGCTCTGATAATCGAGCGGTATCGTCCATCCTAAACTCTTTGATGCGATAGCAGCTTCTGATATTTCATCCATAGATATAAGGGCAACCGCCACTTTTTCAGCTAAAAAGCTCGGTGTATGATTGGTAGTTGCTATCGGCCATTCAGGATACAACCTTGTGCTGACCTGATAATAAAAGTTAGGATAATTTTTTTGATTGAGTATCGTAAAATTATTTAAATCAATTTTTCTCTCAGCTGCCATCCGCTCCAATGTATCAGATCGAACCGTTCCTGCATCTACTTTTCCCTCAAGCACGGCATAAACAACCGCTTCATGGGTACCGTAAAACGTTGTCTTTAAATCATCCTGATAAATATTTCTCTCTTTTAATTCTCTTAACGCCATTATCCAGCCGCCAAAGGACTCTGGATCAACCGCCCCGAATGACTTATTTTTCAAATCTTCTATTCGCATAATGGCACTATTCGATGCACGCTTGAAAATGACTCCTCCGAATTCCATCTGAGCTTTTCCGTTAAAGTCTCTATTTTTGAGGGTAGCGATTCTCGAAATACCGTAACGACTCTCTAAATCTACATAATAAGCTGAATTTGTAAGGACAAAATCGATCTTCTTATCTCGCAAATAAGGGGGGAATTCTTCAAAACGAAGAGGGATAATCTGAAAATTATACTCCGGTATTTTCGTATTCAAATACACAGCTGTCGAATCCCACATTTTATGGGTTGACTCATAATTTTTATGGGCTAATACCCCGATTTGTACCGTCTCTTTGGCACTCAAGACAGAAAACAATGCACAGCTCAAGAGCAGTAAAATAACTATAATTAATTTCTTCATGGATTCATTATAACAATTTATTACCAAAAAAATTTACACTCTCATAAGTATTATATGTCCTATAATATTCTTCTATCCAAACTAGGAGTTCGATTATGGCTATTGTATTACCACCATTACCGTTTGAAAAAAATGCTTTGGAACCTTATATCAGTTCTCAGACACTGGACTACCATCATGGAAAGCACCATAATACCTATGTTGTAAATCTCAACAATCTCATAAAAGATACCGATCTTGAGAACACATCATTAGAGGTCATCATTCTTAATACAGCAGGTGATTCTAGTAGCACATCAATCTTCAATAATGCAGCGCAAGTATGGAATCACACCTTTTATTGGAACTCTCTAAAAGGAGATGGAGGCGGCCTCCCTAATGGGCCGATTAAAGAAAAAATCGATTCCAATTTTGGAAATTACGATGCATTTGCAAAGGCATTTAAAGAAGCCGCATTAGGTCAGTTCGGAAGCGGATGGGCATGGCTTGTTTTGATAGATGATAAACTAAGTATCCTCAAAACCTCTAATGCCGATACTCCGATAGCACATGGAATCAGACCACTTTTATGCATTGATGTCTGGGAACATGCCTATTATCTCGATTATAAAAACGCTAGAGCCGACTATACGGATGCCGTCATAAAAAATCTGTTAAACTGGGATTTTGCGAATAAAAATTTAGAAGAATAAAAAGGGGGGGGAATGCCCCGAGGGGCAAGAGAGGAGAAAAATCTCTTAGCTGTTACGCTTTTTGATGATCTCATCAGCAACGTTACGTGGAACTTCTTCGTAGTGATCGAATTCCATAGAGTAACTTGCAC
>CAZKJU010000082.1:0-9578 GCA_964553185.1 uncultured Sulfuricurvum sp. | reverse complement strand
CGATTTTGTCCACGATTTTGCAAAAGACAGCGGAAACATCCCTTCTTGCTAATCACAATTTGTGCTGAAACCTTCGGGTTTCATCCTTCGAACTCTCTTTAAATCTTCCATCACTCTTTTATCCCACATAAACGAATTGGAATATCTAAAGAGAAGTCACTCTAAATTACATGAGGAAGAAATATGATGATAAGACATCTATCACTAGCGGCAGTATTAACGCTTAGTACGATCACACATGCCGATGAAGCTGCACTGCAAAAACAGATCGAAATGTTGATGAAGCGGATCGAACAACTCGAAAAAGCACAAGGCTCCATCGTTCAAACCCAAACAACACTTCAAGAATCACAAACAACTATAAAAGAAGAACAAGTCGCTCAAAGTGACCTTATCTCCAAAGTCAACGCGCAAAGTGCCAATGATAATATCAAATGGGATATTGATTTTCGCTCCGCTTATCACAATATAGGGTACAACTATACTGATAACGCAACAAAACGTTCTGCTTCGAGCGGAACGAATAAATATGTAGCTACTTATTCACCCGATACGACAAATGCAGGAAAAAGCTATTCAAATTCTTCGCTTCTCACCAGCCGTTTATGGCTTGGAATGGGATCAAAAGTGAATGAGGATCTCTTCTTTTACGGTCAATTAGCAGCGTATTACAACTGGGGTGCTGATACATCGGCAGCGGAAGATAAAATTTGGCAGGAAAGCTCCCGCCCTAACGATGTCGATATCCGCTTACGCCAAGCCTACTTCGTTTATAAATTCGGAAATGACTGGGATGTCCCGATGAATGTCAGCGCAGGACGACGCGCGGCAACGGATGGCTTTTTAGCCAATCATCGAGAAGGAACTGCAAAACCAGGATCACCTCTAGCTCACATCACCAACATGGAAGTCGATGGGGTCATGATGCAATTTGATTTTGATAAAGTCCTCTTCCCGGGATCATATCTCAAAGTGGTCTATGGACGTGCTCATGATCCGGCGAGCAGAACCATCTCATCTACTAATTTCATAGACACTGCTACAGAAGACAATCAAGTCGATTTTATCGTCCTACCAATGTCGATTTATAATGACGGTCAGAACAATCTAATGGCGCAATATTCCATGATCATGAATTCCAAGGGTGAAAAGGTTGCTAGTGACGGTCTAACCACAGAGATCAAAACAGCTTCAGGAACCACCCATCTTGCCGCCTTATCGTACCAACTCGATGGACTCAATGAAGATATTGACTTTTTGAACGATTCGACCCTATTTGCCAGTGCGGCGATGAGTTCCACTAACCCTGATGAAGGGTATCGTATGCTCGGTTCAGCTGAAAACAAAACCGGTTACAGTTTTTGGGCAGGGTTTTTATTCCCGGATCAAATCACGAATGGGGGACGTTTCGGTTTGGAGTATAACTACGGCTCTAAATTCTGGACACCGATGACCTGGGCAGAAGATTCAACTATAGGCTCTAAAATCGCCACACGTGGAAATGCGTATGAGGGGTATTGGAATATTCCGATTGTCGGGAAAAACCTCACCGCTCAGATCCGTTATACCTATCTCGATCATCACTATCGTGCCAATACCACGTGTTATTGGGATAATCCGCTCGAACCAAATCTCGACAATTCCCAAGAACTTCGCGCATTTGTGCGTTACAAATATTAAGGAGCTTTAATGTCTAAAATGGAACGTAACCCTTTTGAGGATTTTCAATCCGGCATGTCGCGTCGTGACGCCCTCAAATTTATGGGGCTCTCCCCAATCGCTACGGGGCTCATCGCTTCATCGGCTAGCGGAAGCGCAACCAAAGTTCACGCATCGGACGCTGTAGGTAAAATCGTTATCGTCGGCGGCGGTGCCGGAGGGATTATGGCAATGGCACGTTTACGCAGTGCCCTCTCTAACCCTGATATCACGATCATTGCCCCAAATGAAGTCCATATTTATCAACCGGGACAAGTATTCGTCGCAAGTGGCGAATACGCACCGGAAGATATCATCGGCAGCAATCTCGATCTTATCCCTGATGATGTCAAATGGATCAAAGATGAAGTTGCTACCTTCGATCCTGACAACAACCATGTCGTAACACGCGGTGGAGAAATCGTCAAATACGATTTCCTCGTTGTCGCTACCGGACTCGTCTATCATTATGAGGCGATCGAGGGGCTCACGGTTGACATGATCGGGAAAAACGGTATCTCTAGTGTCTATCTCAATGATGCTGAAAAAGGGACGGCTGAGGGTGGACCAATCACATGGAAATGGTTTAACGACCTCAAAGAATCAGCTGCAAAAGGGAAACCTCGCGTCATCTGTACTCAGCCTGCCACTCCAATCAAATGCGGCGGTGCACCGCAAAAAATCCTCTATCTCGCGGATGATTATCTCAAACAGGCCAAACTAACCGCTGACTTTACCTTTGCACTGAACGGTGACAAACTTTTCGGTGTCCCAGCCGTTAATGAAACACTTACTAAAGTGGTTCAACCTCGCTACGGCAATATCACCAATAAGTTCAAACACAATCTCGTTGCAATCGATGCGGAGAAAAAAATCGCAACCTTTGAAACCAAAGTAGAAACGCAAGGGGCATATGATGAAGATCTCGAAGAGTACGAAGTGATCACTACGGTTGAGCGTATTCCGATGGAGTATGATTTCATCCATATCGTCCCTCCGATGTCTGCACCGGATGCGGTTAAAAATTCTCCTCTTGGATGGCAGAAAGGGACAGCCGCAGGATGGCTCGAAGTGGATCAAGAGACACTTCAACACACCCGTTATCCAAACGTATTCGGAATCGGCGACGTGTGCGGGATTCCACTCGGTAAAACAGGAGGAAGTGCCCGCCATCACGGTCCGATCATGGTCAAAAATCTTATCGCTCAAATGGAGAAAAAAGCCCTCACTGAAAAATTCGATGGCTATACCGTTTGTCCCCTCAAAACCCAGTACGGCAAAATCATCCTAGCTGAGTTTAACTATCTCGGTGCTGCACCTTCATTCCCTCTCGCAGTCGGTGAGGAGCGCTGGATTTGGTGGGCGTTTGATCTCTACATGCTCAAACCGATGTACTGGCATTTGATGATGCGCGGGTTAATGTAATCTGTGAAAAAAACACTCTTCAAGGAGGCATTGATCTTCAGTACTTTAGCCTTGTTACTAAGTCTGATGATGCACCCTGATCTTATGAGTGAACCTTTATCACGCTTTGTCCATATGAGTGAGAGGGGGAATTTTTTTCACCCTCTCGTTTATACTGCTATCGCGTACATGTTCATCTCACTATCACGAGCCGCTGCACGACTCATTAAGAAACTCTTCTCTTCAAAAAACTGACGATACAAATAAGCCATACTATTGACTTTAGACGTCATAAATATTATAATCCTAAGATATATTAATTCTAAACTTTGATAATTTTAGTCTATAGTTTTAAATGGAGTATTTTTAATGAAAAACGTTGTCATAATCGGTGGGGGAATCGCCGGAGTTGAAGCGGCAATTTATTACCGGAAAGAGGGATTTGAGGTCGAACTGATCAGCGATCGAAGTTATGTTTTTATCTACCCTATCGCCATTTGGATTCCAGTTAGAACCTCACGATTTGAGGATGTCGCCTATTCGCTCGATAAAATTGCCGCACGACATAAGTTTACATTAACCGTTGACGAAGTTGTCTCCATCAACGCTTCGGAAAAAACTATCATCCTCAAAGAAGGGGGAGCGCGTCAAGTAGAGCATCTCGTTATCGCTACCGGTGCTGCTAAAGTCAAACATGAAGGGTTAGAGCATACCCTCTCTATCTGCGGAGCACCGGAGCAGTCGATACTCCTCAAAGATAAAATCGATGCCTTAATTGCAAAAGGATCGGGAAAAATCGCGTTTGGTTTCGGTGGGAATCCCAATGATCCCAGCGGTGTACGCGGAGGTCCCGGCTTTGAACTTTTTTTCAATCTCCACCATCGCCTGAAAAAACTGGGAATTCGTGAGAACTATGAGATGACTTTCTTCGCGCCAATGCCAGAACCAGGGGCGCGCATGGGGGCAAAAGCCCTAAAAATGATGGAAATGATGTTCAAACGCAACAATTTTGGAACGCGCTATGGGAAAAAGATCAAACGCTTCGATGAAAATGGAGTTATCTTTGAGGATGAAAGCCGATTAGAGTCTGATTTAACAATGTTTATCCCCGCAGGAAATGGCTCCGAACTTGTCTTAAATTCAGATCTACCAAAAAACAATGCGGGATTTATCCGAGTCAATAATTTTTGTGAAATTGAGAGTGTTGAGGGTTGGTATGCTATCGGAGATGCCGCTGCCCTCGTAGGACCCGATTGGAAAGCGAAACAAGGGCATATTGCCGAAGTAATGGCGCGTAATGCGGCTCACAACAGCGCTATTGCCTATGGGTTAAAATCGGGAGATAAAAAAACCTACGAAGATCACCTTAATATCCTATGTGTGATGGATATGGGGAACGGTGCCGGATTTGTGTACCGTGATGATAAAAAAGCGCTACTCATTCCGATGCCCATCATCGGCCACTGGATGAAAATCGGTTGGGGATGGTATTACAAACTCTCAAAAATGGGCTATATCCCCCGCATCCCAGGGATGTAAAAAACTTTTAATTACAAAGGAGAGAAATGAAACAAAGTACTTTTATGGAAAAATACCCGATTTATACACTTGAAATGGATAAAAAAGAGTGTATTTATTCGAACACAACAGAGATCATCGAGTATCTCAAAGAGCAAATTATTGCTAATCCGGTTGCAGCTTACATCGGCGAGTTTGATCATTATGCCCATACGGAGAGTATCGGCGGTGAAATCAATCCAGCCATAAAAACGGCTAAAATGGTCATTTTTTGCTTCGGTCAAAAGCTCCCAAAACCTGAAATGATGGCACCGAGACCGCGATCAATTGGAGTATGTGATATGGGAGAGACATTCGTTTTCACCTTTCTCGAAGCACCGATGTATGCGATCAACGAGACAATGCAAGGTTGGATCAAAGCTATCCAAAAAATATAATCGGAGAAATTCTCCGATCTTTCCACACTTTTTATTCCCTAACTTTACGGTGACATATTCCAAGTTTAATCTTTATTGCAACTAAGTTGCGTTAGTATTTTATTGCGACTAAGTAGCAATAATTTTTTATACATACTATCATTGGAGATAATAATCTATGTCAAAATTCCCCCTGCGTTCACTTTGTGCCGCTTCACTCCTTTCTGCAACCCTTTTTGCTGAAAAGCTCCCGCTTCAACTAGAAACTATCACCGTTTCGGCTTCACCGATCCATACCCATGAAACATTCGATATTCCGGCACAAGTCGATGTTATGGACAACCATGCCATCGCTTCCAAAACAACTGCCTCTTTGGGGGAAATCCTCTCCGATATCCCTGGTGTTAATAACCTCTCTACCGGTTCCCAAGCAGGTAAACCGGTCATTCGAGGGATGAGTGGTGAGCGTGTCAAAATACTCTCCAATGGTAATGCGACTGATTTCCAAACCTACGGTATCCGCCATATCTCCAATACCGATCCATTTTTAGCCGATCGAATTGAAGTGATCCGTGGTGCACAGGGGGTACTTTACGGTTCTGATGCATTGGGTGGGGTTGTTAATATCCTTTCACCCGAACTCCTTTATGCCAAAGAGGGAGAAACAAAACTAGTAGGTGAAGTGTTAGGTGAATACCACACCAACAACGATGAGCGTTCTGGCGGAATTAAAGTCCAAGCCGCATCCGGAAAACTAGGTGTAAATATAGGGGTGATTAAACGCAAAAGCGGTAATCTTACCACCCCCAATGCCGATACGTGGAGCCAGGGAGAACCCTCAGGAACCCTCCCGCGCTTTGCGGGTGAGCTACCCTTTACTAATTATGAGTCCACCTCCGCCCAAATGGGACTCGGGTATACCGATAACTGGGGCAATATCGCCTTGCAGCACACCTATTGGCAAAGTTTTCAAAACTATCTGGGACATACCTCAGCACCCTCCTATAACCCTGTCGCTTCCGCAGGACAGGATCTCATCAACAACGAAACCCAGCTTAAGGGGGAATTCTTGAGCGGCGAATGGATCATAAAACCGACCTTATCACGCACCCTCAACCGCCGCCAAGCCGCTACCAATGTTCCGTATGAATCGATGAACGACTCGAACATCGATCTGGATATCGAAGTCGATCGGCTCGACGGGAAAATCGCATTTGTGCATCCTCAAATAGGAATCTTTGAGGGGGAAATCGGAATCGAAGTGTATGATAAAAAGCAAACAGTAATCAAAGGTCACCTCGTCCCCAATGCCGATGAGCAGGGGAAATCGATCTATCTGTTCGAAGAAGCCGATCTAGGCTCATGGGTTGTCCAATGTGGATTGCGCTACGATACCAGAGAAGTTGCTCCTATCGCTCTAAATCAACGGGACTTTTCCGCAGTAGGAGGCTCCCTCGGCGCTACCTATAAACTGAACGATAGCTGGAATGTCGCTGCCAATCTCTCACAGGGATTCCGTGCACCGAGTATTTTTGAGCTCTATGCCGACGGGGTTCACGGAGGGGTACAGGCCTACCAAATCGGAAATGCAAATTTGAATGAAGAGACAACATTAGGCGGGGATTTATCATTACGTTATAAAAATGAAACCACCAAAGCCTCACTTACACTGTATCGTACCTATATCGATAATTATATCTATCTCGCCAATACCGGACTCCGTCGTAATCCCACAACAGGAGCTGTCGTTGTTTCAGGAGGTGTCCCTGAAATGACCAATCAACAAACCGATGCACAGATGCAAGGGGTTGAATTTTCACTCGAAACTCACCTTGGTGAGATGACCCGCTTTGTAGGTGCCTTTGAGATTATTGATGGAAAAGATACTAACCATGATCGCGATTTAACGATGATGCCGGCCAATAACCTTAGTCTCTCTATTTATCACGATATCGGAACGTTTGAAACACTCAAAAGCAACACCTTCTCACTCACCATGAAAGCGTATGATGACCAACAAATCGCCGGCAGTTATGAACCGTTTGCCCAATACAATACGATGCCTTTTGGATCAGCCGATACGGCAGGTTATGTACTTTGGGGGATCGGATATGAGAGTAAACTAGATATTTTAGGACAAAACGCAGAACTGGCATTTAAAGTCGATAATCTCTTCGATAGAGAATATCGTAACTTTCTCGATACCTACAAAGGATATACCCTTGGGATGGGGAGAAATATCACCGTTTCGGTACATATTCCTTTTTAATTTCTCAATGTCGCAATGAGGCGATTAGGATTAAGCAAACTATCCAAGGCGTCGTTAATCGTTTTAAAAACGATATCCGAAGCCATGATTGTTTTGGTGCTTGTCCCCTCTTCTTGAATCAATGCGATTCCCAAAGCAGCATGAGATACCATCAAAGCATCATTTTTACCATTTCCAATTGCAATACAATGCTGAGTTTTTAACGACTCTAAAAAAATCAGTTTTTCACGATCCTGCTGATATTTTCCGATCACGTGAACAGAGATAGTATGTCCGTCACATTGTTCATGCACTGAACCATACGTATCGGCTGTCAATACATGGATATCCAGCAAAACCGAAAGTTTCTCCAATCGCTCCATAACCCCTGCGATGATGATACCGTTTACGGCCATAGTTCCATTGTAATCGAGAACTAAATGCTCTATCTCTAAGGGTTCCATCCCTGGAATTTCTAATCGTATCATCTCTATACTCTCTTATTTCTAGTAATTTATTTATTATTATATTAATAATAAGTTAATTTAAACCATATTAGAATAAGAGCAATTAAAATTATGGAGATCTTCGTATGAAACTGAATCTACCTGCAATAACTCTATTTTTCCTTCTCTTTGGGACAGTAACATCCATGGCACAAGAAAAAGGATCCATGTTATTCGAAGAAAAATGTGCTTCATGCCATCTCAAGCAAAGACCCTCATTTGAAGCAATGAATACAATGATCGCCCCTCCTATAATGGGGGTCATGAGCCATGTTAAAGAGGCTAAAACTACCAAGCCAGAAGCGGTAAAATTTATCGTCGACTATATCTTTGATCCATCTGCCGTTAAAGCACTTTGCATGAAACAATCGATCGATCGTTTCGGCCTCATGCCCTCCCAAAAAGGGAATTTAACAAAAGAAGAGGCGCTAAGTATTGCTGGGTATTTGTATGATAATTATGGATATAGTAAATAAGATCTACGCAAAGATTATCGTAAAAGCTCTAACACAACCGTGTCTAATACGCTGATCTCGGTTAGTTCAATACTAATCCCCATCCCCTCAATATTACGTCGTATCCCATCCCCCAATGTTCGCGCTACCAATACTGTTGCATCCTCTAAAAGAGGGGGGATAATCCGACCCGCAGCAAGCCCTTTGGCGCTCTCATCATTCAAAATCTCTTTTCCGCTTTGAAGAAGTTCTTTATAAATCGGATTCTCTTTATAGGTAATCGATGAAATGATCCCCTCTTCGACTTTGGCAAATGCAAAAAGTTTGGCGACTAAAAAATAGGGATGTACCGAAATACGATCATCCGTAGGAAATACAAGGGTAAAATTATGCGGCTCTCGTATAAGCTCGATACCCTTGCCATACATTACCATTTCCACCATCTTTTTACGTGCTTGTTTAATCAGTTTAGCAAATGTAGGACGTGAAACTCCCATCGAATTAGCGCAATCTTCATGATAGAGTACCTTAAAATCGGCGAGATAGAGAGCCTCGAGTTCATCATCTCTCAAAGGTATTGTCTCTTTAGGAGGTTGGTTCAAAGGTCCAAAAGAAAAATAGGTAGGTTTAAATGTAATGTTGCGCTTTTTTCCGGTTTTCATGTACTATCCAATATTTTACATATGTTAATTATAACATTTTATCCCAAACAAATTCTGAAAATACCGTTTTTATCACCTAATTCCTATAATTCAGCACTTTAACTCTATATTATATTCAATATAATACTTCATTAACATTCATTTAATTTTACATATGTTAAATTTACTAAAGATATTTTACATAAGGAATTTACGATGAATCGAAAAATAGTTTTTCCTACCAATGAACACCACGGACTTCTTTCCAAGCGGGATGCCCATTTTGGAAGAGCCAACTTTTATACGGTTGTTGAAGTGAGCCGTGAAGGGAACATCGAAGATGTACTCGTCGTCAAAAACGAAGGGCACAAAGCCAGCGGATGCGGCGGTGCGGTGGAAAGTATCTGTGTTTTAGGAGCCGATGCGCTGATCGTTTCAGGAATAGGCGGCTCACCGTTGCAAGGATTTGCACAAAAAGGACTTGCGGTTTATCACGACAATACGTCAGTGAATGTCCAACAATCGATCCAAGCCTTTTTAGCCGATCAGCTCACCCTCATGCAGCCCGATATGAGCTGCTCACATCATTAAGGATCTTTTATGATTATTGCTATGCCGATTAAAACCTCATCCCACAACGCTGCCCTCGCTCCCCTTTTCGGGAACGCCAAATTTTTCGCTTTTGCAACCGA
>CAZKJU010000081.1:0-9747 GCA_964553185.1 uncultured Sulfuricurvum sp. | reverse complement strand
GGTCTGATCTAAGATATCTTGGGCATATTTTGCAGCAGCAGTGGTGTCAAAACTTTCAAATGCGATGTCTAGCAGCATATTATTAGCATCCATTGCAATTCCGGCGATCGGTTGGCGCCATTGATGGGCGATCATTCCGATCATCTCCCCCATGGCAGCATGACGAGACTGTGCCATCATCAGTTCATCTTTTTTCTTGAGCTCAGTTATGTCCATAGCTGTCGTGACAACGGTTTGGGCACCGTCAATGATACCTAGTGGAGCCGAACTGAACTGCCAAATGAGGGTGTTTCCCTCTTTAGTCGTAACCGAAGCTTCTCCCATATCTATTTTGTGTTCCAGCGAATAGATTTTGTCCATATATTCTTTCATTAACGGTTTGTTTTTAGAACAAGCCACTTCTGCCCATTTTTCTACGGTATTGATCTCTTCATAGGCATATCCGCTGAGAGATTCCCAAATCCGATTGACCATGAGCACTTTCCCTTTTTCATTGTGGAGCATGATTGGATTAGGAGCCTCTTGTATAATTGTTTCGAGTTCTTTTTTCTTTTGTTCCAGTTGTTCATCACTGTGATATTTTTCGGTAATGTCTTCATGGGTAATAACGATATTTTTAACTTTGCCTTCTGAACTTTTAATAGGGTATATGCGCGTTTTTAGCCACCGTTTTCTACCAAGTCCATCTGCTTCCGTTTTCCCGATTGTATCAAATTCAAATGGGGGAAGTGTCACAGTTTCCCCTTCATAAGCTTTTTGTACATATTCAATTAATCCAGTTTTTTTAACCTCTTCACTTTTAAAGAGATTGAACGAATGGAGAGAATGTTCGGCAGGAAAACCCCAAAGTTCTTCGTAGGCATGATTGACTTCAATTTGCGTCCCTTCCAAATCATACAACTCGATAATCGATGGGGATTGGTGCATCAGTAATGAAAAACGCTCTTCACTCTCTTTGAGAGCTTCTTCTGCGTTTTTTTGCTCTGTAAGATTTACAGAGTTTCCAACGAGTCCGAGTTTCTTTCCGGTAGAATTCAAGAGCGGAGATTTAACCGTCAAAAGATAGACGTTATGACCATCAGGATAGGTAACCCACTCAAAATTTGATTTTGCCATTTTCTCCGCAAACATGATCTCATCATGCTCTCTGAAAAAATCGGCTACTTCTTTATTAAATAATTCATAATCTGTTTTTCCGATAATTTCATCGTTTGATTTACCCACAAACTTTTCAAATGCCTGATTGCAGACAATATAGGTAAAATTGGTATCTTTAACAAAAATGATATTGTCCACACTGTCAATGATGTTTTCGTAAAGTTCTTTGTAGTTATATAGAACGATATCTTTTTCTTTGAGATTATTTTCTATCTCTATATTGTGAAGAGCATACGCAATATCGCCCGCAACTTCTTGCAAAAGGGAAATTTCATTGTCGTCTGTGAGATAGGCAGTATTCATAGAGAGGGTAAGATAGCCATAAAGTTTGTCATTGTGTTTGAGCTGAATGCTAAAAGCCCCTTTATCCCTATACACATCAGAAAAAGGGCATTCCGGACAGCTATCTTTTGTACTAGTCACCACTACATAGCCATCGCTTCGATCAGCTTCATCGCTTGTACAATTGGGAACCCATCCCTCAGACATTTTCTTTTGTAATGCAGTGAAACGTTCAGAAGTATCAGTACTGCTAATGTAATTAATGGTGCGATTATTGTTGTATAGGACAATCCATGCATTACTGAATACCTGATTGGTAACTAAAATGTCACATATTTCTTGGATAAGTTTCGAGACATCTTTTTCACGCACAATAAGTTGATTGACATTGCGTATAACAGCTAATACGTCGGTCAGGTGTGTCGTTTTTGAGATATGACGAGAAAGTCTGCTCAAGGTAAAATAGGAGATTAAACCCAATAATAGCATTACGACCGCGCCGCTTAAAAGGCTGATAGTACGGAACTTGTGATGAGTATTTTCAGAATGATTTTTATAAATATTGGCTTGATTCTGGGCATAATTATAAAGGAGAAATGTTGTGTTATCCAAAGCAATGACATGCTTTGCCCCTTTGCCTTTGGTTATCGCTATGGCTTCAGCTCTTTGATTGTTCCGAACCAATTCGATCACTTCATCACGGATCGGTTTCCATGATTGAACCAGCTCTCGGGTTTGTTCTTCGAGTTTTATCCCCCTCTCATCTTTAACACTCGCTTTTACAATGGACAAATAGGCGTAAATATGGCGCACATGAGTATTAACTTCGTCGATCTTTTGATCCAATTCCTCTTGGGTCGTCGTTAGAACAATATCTTTCATATCTCGATGTATTTTGTACACTTCAGATTGGATTTTAAGTGCGGCACTAAGTGTTTTAAGTGGAGACTCAAACATTTCATCTGTATTTTTTTGCATCGCATTGATTTGATAAAAACTGTTTATTTTTGAACCGATCATAAGCAATGCAATGAGGATAAAAACGAAAAAAATAAACCGTATCTCTTTATGATTTTGTTGATGGAAATTCATAGTTTTTCTTATCACCTTGATTAAAAATATCATCAAATGTAATCATTGTATAGCAGGCGTTGTTTTTTTTTGCTTAAATTTTTTATAAGCAAGGATAAGAAATTTTTATCGTTTTGAAGCTTTATCGTATTTAGCGTTTTGCCAACATTATTGAGATTGCTTCACTATAAAATCATATTTCGGATTCATGAGTTAGTTTTCATGAAACTAAACAATCTCATCGCGGAGTTTTTTAATAATTTCCTGCTCACGTTTCGTAATGTATTTGCTGAGCTCTCCCTCTTGCTGGAGAGTAGGGATGATTTTAAAATGGTATTTAAATCCACCCTCATACGACGATTTATAGACCAGCTGACCTTTGAACTCTACTGTGTTTACCATGATTTCAGCGGGAAATAGGAGCGTTACTTCACTCAGCGTAGGGAGAGCATAGGCATGCTTACTCGTTACCGCTATCCCACCGATAGAGATATCAAAGAGATTACAATGCAATGTCAGTTTTGGATGTTGAACCGTAAAAGAAAACGGCTTAGGGGGCTGGACACGAATACTTTGACGATGGAACAATGAGGTTTCGAGCTGGTCAAAACGTTTGAGTTCCAAAACACGTTCGCCATCCACCATCACCGGATTAACCGAAGCGTAAACATCATTGATTAATTGGCCGTTTTTGAGGATATATATCCCGTTTTGGAGGATTGCCGCCGTCTCTTGGAGCGGATGGACTCGAATGATGACACTTTGAATATCGGTATGGAGAATATGTGCAGGGTATTGGATCGGAACCCCATAGTAGGTGTTAAGGACGGTAATGGGTTGTGCACGCTGACGAAGTTTTTCGAGAGCATTGATGAGAGCATCCTCGAATACAAAGAATGATTCATCATCCAAACGATTGGATGCATGGGTAATAAAGCGCTCAATCGCCGTGGAAAAAAGGATTATCTTTTCCCATCCGCCTAGATTGCCGTAAAAAGATTTGATATAGTAGTTGAGGACAATGTAAAACGTATCAGAGAAAAATCGCTCAACCGCTTCTGAATTCCGAAAAAGATCCCGTATGTCGCTGAGAACCGTAGAGTAATTCCCCTTTTTCTCTAAAAATAGCCAATCGTACAGATTGCCGAGCAGTTGTTGAAAACGGCTTTGGGAAACGAGCTCTTTTTCACTCTCGCTATACACTTTCCAAGCCGCTTTTATAAACGTAGATCGAAAGGCATCGGCATCAAAGTTCGGGTGAACCAATGATTTAAAAACATTGATGGGTGATTTATTCACCATTATGTAAACCTTCTGTAGTAAATGCAACGGAGGCTTTGATCGCATTGATATAACTTAATATCATTGCTTTGTTCTGATAGGCAATGTCAAATGCCGTTCCGTGATCGACAGAGGTTCGGACAATCGGAAGTCCCAAAGAGACATTAATCCCCTCATCAAAATAGAGTGCTTTGAGCGGTGCTAACCCTTGGTCATGATACATCGCAACGATGGTTTTATAATATTCTCGACTGCGAGGAGTAAAGGCGACATCAGGAACCAGCGGTCCTTCAAAAACATTTTCTCCGATTCGTTGATTTGCCTCTGTGATAGCTTCTTCAATCAATGATTCTTCATCACCTAATACACCGTGATCGCCTGCATGCGGATTCAACCCTAAAACCCCAATAGGGGAGCGATGAACACTTTTGTTTAATAGCAATAAAAAATCGGTAATCTTAGTCTTATTCATCTGTTGAGCAACTTCTCTCAGTGGAATATGTTCTGTATACAATGCCACATAAAGTTTATCACATCCGAGCATCATAATCGCATCACTTTTAAGTAAATCTCTCAGTGCGTCGGTATGCCCTACGTAATCGATTCCTGCCTTCATCCACGCCTCTTTATGAATCGGGAGGGTGACAATGGCATCGACCGCTTTAGATTGTGCCAATTCTACTGCGGCAATAAACGAATCATAGCTATAGCGTCCGCTTTGAGCAGAGACTTTCCCCGGCTCAATCGTAAATTCACCGGAGACTTTGAACATATGAAAGTCATTAGGGATTTGAGTATGGAGTAAATGTGCCGCTTGATGCGCCATCGTGTAGTTGATACAATAGAGCGGGTCGCAAAGTTGTTTGATCTGATTATGGGCTTTGAGAGCTATTTCAAACCCTACACCGTTCAAATCACCAATGCTGATGGCGATACGCTTTAGCGCTGACATAGTACTTTCATGTCCGATACGGCAGTCGCTAAACCTGTAAAGACGGAACGGGCTATGATGCTTTGACCGATATTAAGTTCTTCTATCGTATCAATATCCACGATGGATTTAACGTTTTGATAATTGAGACCGTGTCCTGCGGCTACTTTGAGTCCTAACATACGGGCTTTATTCGCCGCATCTACGATCTCTTCATACGAACGGTTGAGCTTGGTATCGAGTTCTTTGCGGCTTAGAGACAGAGACTCTATCGTGTGATGCGAATGAGGGAGGGCAGAGTGACGCATGGCGTAGACGTTTGCGTACGTTCCGGTATGGAGTTCAACCCACTGAGCCCCCAATTTACAGGAGAATTCTACCGCTATATCGGTTGGATCGATAAAGAGAGAAACCTCTACCTCATGCATTGTTAGCTTTTGAATTGCGCTCAGGATTGCATCGTATTGTCCGGCAACATCCAATCCTCCCTCTGTGGTTACTTCCTCCCTTTTTTCAGGAACCAAGGTCGCGCGGTGAGGGCGTAATTTACAAACGATATCGATAATTTCTGGGTTGATCGAACACTCCAAGTTTACGGGAAGCGAAGAGCTTTCCAAAATGCGACGAACGTCTTCATCATGAATATGACGGCGATCTTCACGAAGATGGATAGTAATCTGATTGGCACCATTCATGGCACAGATATTAAGCGCCATTAGTGGATCGGGATCGTTAATTTTACGCGCTTCACGGAGTACCGCAATATGATCGATATTGACCCCGAGTTTAAGATTGTCTTCGAGCATAAAAATCCTTCTTAAATTGGATGAATGTTCCTGATATTATAGCTTCCCGTGCTTGTTTTACCAGTGATAAATAGTAATGCAAATTATGGAGCGATGCAAGACGAAAATAGGTAATCTCACGGGAACGGAAGAGGTGGTTCAAATACGCACGACTATAACGGCGGCAAGTGTAACAATCACACGCCGGATCGATTGGCTCAGAATCGAATTTATAGCGCGCCCCTTTGATGTTCACTTTACCAAATGAGGTAAACAATGTTCCGTTTCGTGCATTGCGGGTCGGCATGACACAATCGAACATATCGACGCCCCGTTCGATGTTCTCGACCAAATCCTCAGGTGTTCCAACTCCCATCAGATAGCGTGGTTTATCACTCGGCATCAGGGGTGTCGTATGCTCAACTGTATCGTACATCAGGTTGTTGGCTTCTCCAACTGACAATCCACCGATAGCGAATCCGTCATAATCCATCGCGCACAGCTCTTCAGCCGATTGGGTACGGAAATTAAAGTCCGTCCCCCCTTGGATGATCGCGAAAATGTTTTGATCGAGTCCGATCCCTTTTGTCTGATTGTTGCGGTGGTAATCGATCGATTGTTGTGCCCATTGAGTTGTTCTTTGAATGGACGTTTTAATTCGCTCCTGCGTAGCGGGTAGGGCAACGAGATCGTCCAAGATCATCATGATGTCGCTGTTCAGATTGTTTTGGATATCGATAACTTTTTCGGGTGTAAAGAAGTGTTTGCTCCCATCGATGTGACTGCGAAACTCAATCCCGCTTTCGGTTGGCTTAGAGATGTCACTGAGGCTGAAGGCTTGAAATCCGCCGCTATCGGTCAAAAAGCTTTTCGGATAGGTAGTAAATCCGTGTAATCCTCCGAGCTTGGCGATGGTCTCATCTCCGGGGCGCAAATAAGTATGATAGGTATTGGCGAGGATGATTTGGGTATCTAAAAGATCCGTCATGTCCGCCATATCGAGTGCTTTAACCGATCCAACCGTCCCTACTGGCATGAAAATAGGGGTTTGGATAGTAGAGTGTGCCGTAGTGATGGTACAAGCTCTGGCATTGCCACACGTGGCATCGACGTGAAATTGCATAAAAGACCTTAAGTTTTTTCGTTATTTTACCGTATGGTGAGCCGTTTGAACAACCCAATTCGCTATAATGGCGAAAAGATTTATAGATTAGGATTGTATATGAGCATCGAACACTCCCTTGCAGCATTTGAAAAAGCCCAAAACTTGATTCCTGGCGGTGTAAACTCCCCAGTTCGTGCATTTAAAAGCGTCGGTGGAATCCCCCGTTTTATCGCACGAGGTGAGGGCGGATATTTGGTTGACATCGATGAAAATCGCTATGTTGATTATGTTCAAAGCTGGGGACCGCTGATTTTTGGTCATCGTGACGAATCTATCGAAAATGCCGTGATTGAAGCAGTCAAACACGGTTTGAGTTTCGGTGCTCCGACTGAAGCGGAGAGCGAACTCGCCGAACTTATCATCTCTATCTATGACTCTATCGAGAAAATCCGATTTGTGAGCAGCGGAACCGAAGCGGTCATGAGTGCGATCCGTCTTGCGCGTGGGTTTACGGGGCGTGATGATATCGTTAAATTTACAGGGTGTTACCATGGACACAGCGATGCGTTGCTCGTTCAGGCAGGCTCTGGTGCTGTCACATTTGGTACACCGAGCTCTCCGGGGGTACCTGCCGATTTTACCAAACACACCCTATTGGCAGAATACAACAATATCGAGAGCGTCAAAAAGTGTTTCCAAGACAGCCCGGGAATCGCGTGTGTCATTATTGAGCCGATCGCTGGTAACATGGGGCTCGTTCCGGCTACCAAAGATTTCCTTGCCGAACTGCGTGCGGTTTGTGATCAATACGGTGCGTTATTAATTTTTGACGAGGTTATGAGTGGATTTCGTGCGTGTTTACACGGAGCAGAGAGCATTACGGGGACCAAACCTGATTTGGTGACACTGGGCAAAGTGATCGGCGGCGGTATGCCTGTCGGTGCATTCGGTGGTCGTCGTGATATCATGGCGCATCTCTCACCAGAGGGGGGCGTGTACCAAGCAGGAACACTCAGCGGTAATCCAGTTGCGATGGCGGCAGGGCTTGCTTCTATAAATAAACTCAAAACCAATGCTCGTGTTTTCGGTATCTTAGAAGAGCGTGCAAAACGTCTTATGAACGGATTCGCATCAGCAGCGGCAAAACACAATATCGGATTACAAACCGATGTACGCGGTTCAATGTTCGGATTTTTCTTTTCCGATGAGTCGGTTGGAAACTTTGCCGAAGCATTGAAAAGTGATACAGCCCGTTTCGCCCGTTTTCATGCGGCAATGCTCAATGCAGGATTTTATTTTGCCTGTTCACAGTTTGAGACAGGATTTATCTGTACCGCGACAACCGATGCGATGATCGAAGATACAATTTCAGCAGCTGATAAAATATTTGGAGAACTGTAATGGAAAAAACCGAAGAAGAGCATAAACCGAGACTTAAACCAATTATCGAGGGGGCAGAAACACTTTCTCTCGGTGTTTCGATGGTCGTTGCCATTTTAATCGGTGTCGCTATTGGCTTAGGGCTTAAAAAATTAACAGGAATCACATGGCTCCTTTGGGTCGGTGTCGCTATCGGTATTGCTGCCGCTATCATGAATATTTATAAAGCGTACAGTAAACAATACAAAGAGTTCGAAAAATTAGCTAAAGATCCGCGCTATAACATGGGGAAATCTCAAAAAGATGATGATGAAGATGATGAGGATTAAGGGATGATCAGTTTTTTTGTAGCGGCATTTTCATCAATGTTCATCGTGATGGGCTCACTCTATGCTTACCGTAATATGATTCAAAATCGTATAGGTGACGTGGATTTCGAGGATATCAAAGACAGTATCGATATGTTAGATGATCCCTATGATTTGTATGAAGAAGAGCGCTCAAATGAAGTAGCGGATATCAAAGCGATAATAAAAGAGGAAAAAGCTCGCCAAAAAAGCAACATCATCCAAAATACGACGAAAAATGCTTCGGCAATGGTCTCTGTATACCGTTTGGTTCCGTATGCTTTTTTAATTTTAGGATTTATTGCTCTAAACAATAGCCATGAATTATCGATACTTCCCTATTTGATCGGATTAGCGGTGGGAATACCGCTAGGCTACCTGATAGGTAAAAAAATATTTATTTAACGATCATTGGAACGTTAATCGTAATTTTTTGATCTTTAATATCAACGAAGAGATTGTTCTCTTCCGCTAAATGAGTAATTTCTGAGAGATATCTGCGGTTAATGGTTTCAGCAGATACTTCGATAGAAAAAATGGAATATTTTTCACCTTCGAATTTAATATGCTCACCGACACGGAAAAAGAGTCGCGTGACAATCTTCTCATTGCCATTCATCGACATATATATTTTGTTTAACAATTTGATAAACCATTCCGTTTGAAGCCGAATCTCCGGGATAGTAGGGTCGAGTTCTTTGGAATATTTTGTTTGACTGCCGATCGAATTAGAACTAATACATAAATCGATTAATGTATAAACATTGACGAGCTGACCGTCAGGTTTTTGTTTGGTAAACTGGAAAGAGGGGAGCTGATAGAGTCGGATACCGATTTGTTCTTCATCTTCATAGCCGACAGTGATACCGAAAAATTTGAATCGACCAAATTCAAGCTCTAAAAAAGTGGTTTTAAACCCGAATGAGGAACTGGCATAGGTCGTCGCAATCTTATAGATAGCCGATGCTTCTACCGCTCCGAGGAGATATTGCGCTTCCGTGTTGAGAGAGACAATCTTTCCGCCGGAGTTAAAAAGGATAAACGGATTGAAATCGTATTCAATCCATTGCTGATCGAATGTCATCAGTCCTCGATATAGTTTTTAAGTTTACGACCCACTTTAGGGTGTTTCAGTTTTTTGATCGCGCTTGACTCGATTTGACGAACCCGTTCACGTGTAACGTTGAGCTCTTTTCCGATCTCTTCGAGAGTGCGGTCACTCTCATCATCCATGATACCAAAGCGCATTTTGATAACCGCTTTTTCACGTTCATTGAGTTGTTCTAAAACACTTTCAATTTGAACTTTCAGATCGTCTTTTAAAATCGCATCTGATGGTGAAATTGACATTTTATCTTCGATAAAATCACCAAAACGGCCATCTTCCTCGTTCCCGATCGGAGCTTC
>CAZKJU010000080.1:6841-9997 GCA_964553185.1 uncultured Sulfuricurvum sp. | reverse complement strand
CGTGCGGGTTCACTCGAAGCAGCATTTCATTGGAGAGGTTTGCAGCAGGTGGTGAATATCCCCTCCGATGCAAACCTCTCCAATGAAATGCTGCTTCGAGTGAACCCGCACGTGGTTCGAGGGATGTCTCAGGCAGAGGGGATCACCTTTTTTACAGGACTGGTGATGCGATGGTTCCGTAACAGCTTCGGATGCGGGAAAAGCTACAGCGAGCTTGAAGCACTAGCGGCAGGTGTACCGCTCGGATCGTATGGGATCACCCCGATATTTAGCGATCGAATGAACTACGGTGAGTGGATACACGCTGCCCCCTCATTTATCGGATTAGGTCTGGATGAGTCCAAATACAATGTAGCCTCAATGTTTCGCTCACTCGAAGAGAACGCCTGCATCGTGAGTGCGATCAATCTGGAAAATATCAAAGCGTTTAGCGGCGTCTCTCCGACCTCTATCACCTTTGCGAGCGGAGCCTCTAACGGAGCTTTATGGTCGCAGATTTTAGCCGATGTGATGGGATTGGCAGTCAATGTCCCCGTGGTCAAAGAAGCAACCGCATTGGGTGTAGCTATGGCGTGCGGGATCGGTTCGGGAGAGTATAAAAGTTTTGAAGAGGCGGGGAAAAATATCGTCAAAATTGAGCGTATCTATGAGCCGAATATGGCGAATCACACACAATACGGCGAGATCAAAGAGAGATGGCTCAAAGTCTATGCCAAACAAATGGAGCTAGTAAAAGCTGGGATTTTGGAGCCGATGTGGAAGGCTCCTGGAATTTAGAAACTATACGCTTTCTCGTCGAGAAGGTCTAGCTCTTCCGTGTATTTATCGTCTACAAACGGCTCATAATGCGATTTATAGTACGCATAATGTTCCGTGTGCTTATGTCCCTCTAAAGACTCCTCATCTGCCCATGACTCAACGGCAAAAAATTTGCGCGGGTTGCTCTGCGACTGAAAGATGTAATAAAACAGACATCCCGGCTCTTTGAGGGAAGGTGCTACCATATCTTCGAGCAGTTTTTTAACCGTTGCGATGTGCTCCTCTTTGGCGATAAAGGTCACTTTTTTTGTAATTTTCATTTTTTTTCCTTATTTTTTCAATTTTGCCTGTTCGAGTTCCCAATATTCCATTTGGAACATTTGAGATAGGGTGAGTGATCCCCATCCTCCGAGTTGTTCGGCGGATAGGATCGCGGTTATGGTGTGTTTGACAATGTCGCCGATGATGCGGGACTCTTTTTCATCTTTTCCCAGTACCACGATTCCGACCCCTTTGATTACTGCGTAGCGGGGAGCGAGATCGAGACAGATATGTTCCGAGGATGCATTGGCATCAAAATAGGCTTTGTAGTCGTGTGCAAATTTTGCAATTCCCGATGCGATTTCGCCGTCGATGATAGCGGGAAAAGGTTTAATTCGGATAACGTGTTCAGGTGTCAATCCCCCTCTTTTTACCAGAGTATCGAGATTGGGGAGGATACTAAAGAGCTGAGCGCGTGGTGAGTCAATCAACAGTGGAAACAGATCACTTCCTCGCAGTTTTGCTACTTCAATTCCTACTGCTTCGGCAACTGTTTTATCCCCTTTTCCTTCACAATCTCCGCACGCGAGGGTGACGTGTTCGCTGAGGTACTCTTCGGCGACAGTGACGAGGTCAATCATCTTCTCATACGCGCGCTTGGCATCATTATCAAAGGTGAATACCCCGTGATGCATCAATATCATTCCGCTGAGGCTATCCCATTCGATATTGCGAGTAAGCTCGTAGATATGCTTTGCCAACTCAAAGCCTGGCATCACGTACTCAACGATAAGCATATTTTCCCCATAAAGCTTTTGGATCAATGCTTTTCCATCAGGAGTATTGGTGAGGGTAACGACCGCATCGGCATGGGTATGATCGACGTAATCATAGGGGATAATGGCGTGGAGGATCGCTTCGATGGAGGGATTTGGAAAGCTTTGATCGCTCATTGCCGCTCGTTGCTCGGCGACCATTTGGGTATCGCTGAGGCTCTCGCGTGTTGCCATCTCCAAAAGGACGTCGAGGTTTACGGGAGAAAATCCCGCTTTTTCGATCGTATCGAGATTCCAACCAGATCCTTTGACATAGAGGATACCGTCAATTTTTACCGACGTATTTCCTCCGCCGTGTAGAACCAGCTCTTTGCTTTGACCCAAAAGCTGGGATGTGTAAACCCTCATTCCCAGTGGGTCGTTTAGGTACTGTGCGGCTAAGTGAGCGTCAAAGAGGCTTGTCATAATTTGAGTTCCTTTTATTAGTGGGCAAATTATAGCGATGCAAGGATGAAATATGTTACTATTGCCACCATTAAAGATTAATTTTTAAGGATTAAAATGCCATTACTCGATAGTTTTTGTGTCGATCACACCATCATGCCCGCTCCAGCTGTCCGTCGTGCCAAAGGGATGAAAACCCCTCACGGTGATGATATCACTGTATTTGATCTCCGATTCTGCCGTCCGAATGAGGCGATTCTCTCTCCGGAGGGGATTCATACACTCGAACATCTTTTTGCAGGATTTATGCGCGATCATCTCAATTCCGACAAAACCGAAATTATCGATATCTCTCCGATGGGGTGCCGTACCGGATTTTACATGTCGGTGATTGGTACGCCCAGCGAAGAGACAGTAGCCGATGCTTGGGAAGCCTCTATGAAAGATATTTTAGAGGTGGAAAAACAAAGTGATATTCCAGAACTCAATGTCTACCAATGTGGAACGTACACCATGCACTCTCTCGAAGATGCTAAAGCGATAGCGACCGAAGTACTCCGTCGTGATATCGATATCATGGATAACGAAGCACTGAAACTTGACCTCGCGAAGGTAGAGCAATAATGGTGCTTTTGTTACCGATGGATGGGGATGATACCCAAGAATCTGAACTTACCGGTATTTTAAATGCTTCATTTTGGGCGACGGTAGAGGTTGAAGAGGGACGAGTAATCGAGATTAACTTTTACACTGACCGCTCCGAAATCGAGACACCGTGCGATGCGGTGATTGTCACCAATAACTATGAACCAGTCATGGAATTTTTGGATCAGCAGATGATGGTACTGGTCGCTCATACACAACGTACTATCGATGATATTGTCGAAGCCTATCTCTTTAGAGAATTGCACGACTT
>CAZKJU010000080.1:0-6741 GCA_964553185.1 uncultured Sulfuricurvum sp. | reverse complement strand
ATCATGGTCGTAACAAGCCATTTGGATGGGATGGTGGAGGAGTTGGGTGATTTTCTTTTCCCTCATGAGGGGTTAATCGATATCTCTCTTTTTGCGGGAGAACATCAGGGACTCTCTCATAACGCATTGCACAAAACGTTTACTATCAAAGACTACCGCTCGCCTGCCGGAGGGATCCCACGTGATTATGCTGCCGTCATCGTGCAGGATGTACTTCACCTACACGAATCTCCCCAAAAATTTTTAGAGTTGATTTATCGCACTTTGCTTAACGCATCCGAAATTATCATTGTTCAGAAAAACGGTTCTATGCCGATTACCGAGATTGAATCCCTCCTTGATGAGGCAGAATTTCGGGCAATTAATACAATCACTGATTTGATCGAGGGGTGCGAGGTGATTGTCGGGAAGAAAATGCATATGTGGGGTAAGGGGTTATGAAAAAATGGGTTCAAAGCGAGGACGGTAGTTATACTGCCTACAGTGCCGAATACGACGAGCACTACCACTCGACCAAAGACGGTGCACTGAACGAATCGCTTAAAAAGCACATCGAGCCTGCTTTTGCCCTCCATGCTCAAAAAGATCATCTTCGACTCATCGACATCTGTTTCGGTTTGGGGTTTAATACTCTCCTGAGCCTTTATTACCGTGATACCTATTTTCCCGATACGACTCTCGAAATTTACTCCCCCGAACTCGACGGCGATCTGGTCACATCCCTGATTGATTTTCCTTATCCCGAGATCTTTGAACCGTACCGAAACATCATTACCGATATCGCAACACTCGGCGGCTACGAAGATGAGCGGACGCAAATCACCGTCGATATCATGGATGCGCGAGTCGCGATGCGGGAGTTGGAGGGGGAGTGGGACATCTGCTATCAGGATGCATTCAGCCCCCAAACGAATCCGATGTTGTGGACGAAAGAGTATTTTGCCGATTTGGAGCGGCTGATGGGGGAGGAGGGGATAATTACAACCTATTCGACCGCGCTCGCTACTCGGTTAGCATTGTATGAAAACGGCTTTATTGTCTATCTCAATAGTGGTGAGGGGTATCGCAATGCAACCATTGCATCACGGCGAGAGTTAGAGGGCTACGAGAAGGTCGCTATGGAGCATAAAATAGGCTGTAACCCGAATGTGAAGAGTCTTAGAGACGAAAACTTGGCTCTTTGATGCGATAGTGCTCGATGAGGTGGCGCAGCCGGTTTTCGTTGAAGCGCCAAAAGTGTTTCGGATCAAATTTGGGGTGATTTAGCATCAGCTCATACAATCTCTCTTCGCTGATCCCCTCTTGATTCGATTCAACCATGATTTGTTCTAATAATGCAATTGATGCGGGGGTAGTGTCATCATCGGCGAGAGGCTTTTGGGGGAGAAAAAGATATACCTTATAGAGTGAAATGGCTAATCCGCCGATGAAGGCCCCCATCATAATCCATTCAACGGTTTTCATGATTTAGTATAACGCGCTGATATGGTCAATATCATTCCAGCTCATTGATTTTGTGTGTGATGCAGATAATATATGACGGATATAGCGGGCGAATACATCGGTTTCGATATTGACCCGCGTCCCTTTTTTGTAGGTGCTGAACAGCGTTTCACGCATCGTGATCGGGATGATGGTGAGGCGGAATGCATCACCCATTACTTCATTGACGGTGAGACTGATTCCATCGATGGTGATAGAGCCTTTAGGTGGGATGAGGGGGATAAATTCCGAGTCAACATCGACGATGACATCATAGCTGTTACCGTTGTCGGTGATCGAGCGAATGGTCCCGATGGTGTCGATATGTCCTTGGACGATATGCCCCTCGAAACGATCTCCCATCATCATGGCAGGTTCGATGTGTACTGACCCTGAGAGTTTTTCGGTAGCGATATGTGTCAATGTTTCGGGAGAAAGTTCGACGCTGAATCCGTCACTCTCGATGCTTATGACCGAGAGGCAGGTGCCGTTGATTGCGATAGAGTCGCCGAGTTTTGGCTTGTGCGCGGCTTTGAGAGATAAGCGGTTACCGCCGAAGCTCTTGACTTGCGCCATTTCTCGAATCAGTCCTGTAAACATCTCAACTCCAATATCATATTTTTATGCATTCGTCATTCCCGCGAAGGCGGGAATCCAGCTTTGTATTTTGGGGATGGATCCCCGGGTCACGCCCGAGGATGACGGGAAAATCAAAATACTATCTTACCCTCTTCTTGCAAAGAACGGATAATCCCTTTTGCTTTTTCATGACCATTATAGGCCGCTTTGCGGCACCACTCCAATGCCGTGTCGTTGTTCATTTCGCATCCGAGCCCTTGGTCGAACATCAATCCGAGATTGTATTGCCCTTCTGCGAGGTTGGCATTGGCAGCACGCGAGAAACAGATAAAGGCTCTGGCATAGTCTTGAGGAACCCCGTGCCCCTCTTTATAGAGGACACCGAGGTTATTAAAGGCGTGGGCATTGCCACGTTTGGCCGATTCTTCGTACCAAAAGGCTGCTTCGGAGAAGTTTTGAACACAACCGAGACCACGCTCTAGCGATAGTGCCGTTTCGAATTGTGCTTGTGGAAATTCCAAGACAGCGGCACGGAGAAGAAGTTCGTATGCTTTGAATTGATCGTGAGGGACAACAACGCCATCGGCATACATGAGTGCCAGATTATAGAGTGCGGTTGGCTCGTTCAGTTCAGCGGCTTGGGCATAGAGATGAAAAGATCTCTCTAGTGACGGCTCAACTCCGAATCCTTTTTGATGCATATACCCTAATGAGGAGAGGGCGGTTGGGTTGTTCTGGAGAGCGAGTGTTTCGAAAAGCTCTAGTGCTTCGGTATAGTTTTGGGCATTAAAAGCATCAAATGCATTTTGGAGCATTCAAGGTACCTCGGGAAGTTTTTGGATGATTATAGCGAGGTGCGCTTAACGACGCACTTTTCTGGCTTCGCGCTGTTTTTCTTTAAGTTTAGTTACAACGTCTTTAAGGCGTTCTTTCTCTTCTAAAAGTTGATCTCGGATTAAAAACTCGTCCCCACCATCGACTTCAGGATCATATTCGAGGGGTTCGGGGGTATAATTTTTCAACATCTCTTCTAATGTTTGGGTTTTGTCGTTGTTCATGGCAATCACTACTCATCAAAAGTTTTGCTTAATTGTAGAGCATTTTTCCTTTGTATTTTTATAGGTTTCAACAAGGGAAGCTATAATTGCATTAAAGAATGACATAAAGAAGTAAAAAGCTATGGAATATGATGTAATCGTCGTCGGCGGAGGTCACGCCGGAATTGAAGCCGCACTCGCCTCGGCACGTATGGGACAAAATACGTTAATGGTCTCTATTTTAGCGGAACAAGTGGGTGCTACCAGTTGTAATCCTGCGGTCGGAGGATTGGCCAAAGGACATTTGGTTCGTGAACTCGATGCACTTGGCGGTGAAATGGGGCTGCTCACGGATGAGGCGGGAATACAGTTTCGTATCCTTAATATCACTAAAGGTCCAGCTGTTCGTGGAAGCCGTGCTCAGATCGATATGGATCGCTACCGCATCATCGCTCGCAATACCATCCTCACCACACCGAATATGTCATTGATTCAAGAGACGGTCAATGCACTCATTATCGAGAACGGTTTCGTAATCGGAGTTCGCACCCATCTGTTGAACGAATACCGTGCGAAAAAAGTGATTTTGACGACAGGGACCTTTCTCAACGGCGTCGTTCACATCGGAGAGATCACACAAGAGGCAGGACGTTTTGGAGAGTTTCCCGCCAAGGGACTTACCGATTCTTTGCGCGAAGCGGGATTGAACGTTGGTCGTCTCAAAACAGGAACCTGTCCCCGAATAGACAGCTCCTCGATCGATTTTAGTGTTATGGAGATCCAAGACGGTGATGAGCTGCCGAATCCGTTTAGCTTCCGCACCGACCGTAATGAATTCGCACGGACGAAAAAACAACTCCCATGTTACATCGCCTACACTAATGAAGAGACCCATAGTCTCATCGAGGGGAATTTTCACCGTGCCCCTTTATTTACGGGCCAGATCGAGGGGGTAGGACCTCGCTATTGTCCGAGTATCGAGGATAAGATCAACCGTTTCCGTGACAAAGAGCGCCACCATCTCTTTATCGAGCCTCAAAGCGCGGAGAACACCGAGTGCTATATCAACGGGATGTCCACCTCCCTCCCGCCGGATGTTCAGCGTTCGATGATCCACTCGGTTCATGGGATGGAGAACGCGAAGATCGTCCGTTACGGGTATGCGATTGAGTACGATTATGTCGATCCGACCGAACTTAAACATACGCTTGAGACTAAAAAAGTGAAAAATCTCTACTGTGCTGGACAGATCAATGGGACGACCGGATACGAAGAGGCGGCGGCACAGGGGATGATGGCGGGGATTAATGCCGCCTTATCACTTCAAGGAAAAGATCCGCTTATCTTGCGTCGTGACGAAGCCTATATCGGGGTACTGATCGATGATTTGGTGACCAAAGGGACGAAAGAGCCGTACCGTATGTTCACCTCCCGTGCCGAGTATCGTCTATTGCTTCGCGAAGAGACGGCGGACTTGCGCTTAGGGCGTTACGGTCACGCGCTGGGATTGATCGATGATGCTCAGATGGAGCGGATCGAGACGAAACGCTCCCAGATCGCGGGGGGGCTGAAGCTTCTCGAAGAGACGGTGTATACCCCGAATAAAGAGTTCTTAGCCTTTTTAGCCTCCATCGGCGAGGAACATATTACCGACAAACTCACTGCGACACAGCTCGTTTCGCGTAAAAGTTTTGAGTTGGATAAATTAGTGAAACTGATTCCGAGTTTTGCAGAACTTGACCCGTACATCCAAGAGCAGATTTTGATCGAAGCGAAATACGCCCGTTATGTAGAGAAACAAAGCGACGATATCGAGCGGATGTCTAAAATGCTTCATATTGCCATCCCTGAGAATTTTGATTTCGCATCTGTATCAGGACTCTCCAATGAGATCGTGAGCAAACTCAACACCTTTAATCCGCCCACCTTGCAGGCGGCATCGCAGATTTCGGGCATTACACCCGCAGCTTTGGATATCCTTCATATTTACATCAAAATGGCAGGGAAAAAATGAGATATTTTTATTACGTCCACACGGGACACCGTATCGGATTGGATCGTTTTCACCGTGCCGTAGCTATTGTCAACGAACTCCAAAAAGAGATCGATATTACATTACTATGTTCCGATTTTCGAATCGCTGCGGAAGCGAAAGAATACGGTATAAAACGCTCCGTTGGGGTCGATTTAGTTCGTAATATCCCTCAAATCGCTCAAAATGGCGATAAGATTATTTTTGATTCGGCAGAGATCAACCCGATTTTGCTGGAGGATATGACTCAGTTTTTCCCCTCGTTTATCCGAATCAGTGATGATCCTAGCGATACTAAACACCCTAAAGAATCTTTGATCTCTCCGTATTTGGAAGGGGAAGGGATCTGCACGGCAATGGTGGTGAATGAGCGCTATTTTGAATCGCTCCCTAAAACGATTTCATTGACACTTTTTTTTGGAGATGATGATTATGAAAAGGATTTGGAAAAAAATCAATCCATTTTCAAACCGCTGAATGCCGAATTATTGATGGGTTTTTATCATTTTCTGGGTTATGAAAAAAGTCTCAAAGAGAGTTTTACGACAATACATGAATGCGAAGCGTACGATGAGATAATTCGTAAAAGTGAAATTTTGATCAGTGCTTCTCCGATGGCGGTACTGCAAAATCTCGCAGGTGGAGGAAAGCCGATTTTTCTTCAACGTACCGATTACCCGCGTGATTTTATCCCCCTTTTTAACTCTCTCAATATACCGATTGTTGAGTATTTTACTCAAGAACATCTTATGCAAGCTATAAGCAAAGCTTCATCAAATAATTATCAAAAGATTAAAAAAAGTAACAGCCAAGTAATTGAATTCATAAGGAAAAGTTTCAATTTATAGAAACTTAAACGTTTTTCGCTTATGATAGGAAGTTAAATTTCCAACTTAAGTGAGATAACAATGATGGATGAAAGCAGAAGAGGCTTTATTGGTAAAGCTTTCGGTGCAGTCGCTGCTGTCGGGGGGATCGCCTCGCTCATCGCGATGAAGAAGACATGGGATCCGCTCCCGAGCGTCATGTCAGCCGGATTTACAACGGTAGACGTGTCAGGCCTAGAGGCTAATAAATTAGAAATCGCTGTATGGCGTGGGAAACCGGTGTTTATCCTTAAATACACCGAAGATATGAAACCAACAGACGGACGTAACGTCAAAATAGGTGATCACTATTTTTCAGTTATGATCGGTTTGTGTACTCACCTTGGCTGTATTCCAGCGTATCGCGCCGATCAGCACGATTTTAAATGTGCGTGTCACGGCGGTGAATTCACCGATGCCGGTGTGCATAAATTCGGACCTCCACCACGTCCATTGGATATCCCACCGTTCAAACTTGACGGTGTAACGCTTGTTTTGGGTGAAGAAGGTCCCGAATACAAAGCAATGATGGCAAAAGCGTAAGGGGGGCGAAATGGCAGAATTTAAAAAAGCAGACTCGATGCTCGAGTGGTTTGACCAGCGTTTAGGTGTTGTCAACTTTGCAAAAGTGATGATGACCGAATATTGGATTCCAAAAAATATCAACTTTTTGTGGGCAATGGGGGTTTTGCTGACCGTATTGTTCACGTTTCTCGTAGTATCCGGAATTTTCCTTTTGATGTAT
>CAZKJU010000079.1:0-10100 GCA_964553185.1 uncultured Sulfuricurvum sp. | reverse complement strand
TTGGCAAGTTCGAACTGATTATCCGTCATGATATGAATTTTCGGATGGAGCGCTTTGAGCTCTTCGAAAAGGTCTTTACTCAGTTCAAACCCGGCTTTATATTCCTCTTCAGGGCTGATAAGTGATGCGGACTCTAACGCTTCGACCCACGCGTGCGGGACGAAAATCCCCGGAACGTTCTCATCCAAAAATCGTGCAGTTCGCAATTTCGTAATCGGAAAATAGCCCAAAATGAGGACGCACTCAGCGTTATTCTCACGGTTTGCTTCAGCCATCATGTCGAGCAATTTTTGAGCGTTTTCGAGATCGTAGACGGGCTGGGAGATGATGCCGATCGCTCCGTGGGCGACCTTTTTGGTCATTTTCTTTTGCAAGGTCGCAGCACTTTTCGCATAGGCGTCGATCACGGCGAACGGATAGATCTCTTGGACGGGGGCAATGAGCTTTTGCTCCGCCATATCGGTTCCGCTATTCAGCGTCGTGATGATGTCGAGGAGGAGTTTGCTGTTCCCCTCGAAAACCCCTTTGGCGTGTGGCTGATCGGAGTAGTGGGCGCTGTCTCCGGTGAGAGCGAGGATCGCACGGACATTTGCTTCGTTAGCACCTAAAAGGTCGCTTTGAAGAGCGATACGGTTGCGATCGCGCATACTCATCGTTGCCAACGTCGGTTTGTTAAAACGGTTTTGGAGCATTTGTGCGGCGAAAAGGGCGTTGTATTTGAGCTTTGCCAACGGATTGTCGGTGGTACTGAATCCATCGACAAGTTGATCCAGACTCAATGCGGCGATTTTCTCTACCGTTGGGGCAAACTGAGCCGAACGCGATGGGGTCGTCTCTAGGGTAATGTAGGTGCTGTTACGGAGTTTATCAATAAAGGTTTCGAACAAAAAAGGTCCCTTTGGATATAATTGCGTCATTATAACAAAATGTGGGAAATCTATTTTGATAAAATTAGCGGTATTTGATTTTGATTCGACGTTGATGGATGGCGAAACCATCGATTTTTTCGCGGAAGCGTTGGGGATTGGTGAGCAGGTCAGTGCCATTACGGAGCGGGCAATGAACGGGGAACTTGATTTTTTCGAGTCGTTGCAACAGCGAGTTACCCTTTTAAAAGGGCTTGAGTTTGGTTTGGTCGAAGAGATTTGCCAAAACTTGCCGTATATGCCTGGAGCGATCGAGACGATCGCGGCACTCAAAGAGCGTGGCATTAAAGTGGTCTGTTTCAGCGGCGGATTTCGTACCGCGACCTCGTATGCCAAAAATATCCTTGGATACGATGCTGACTTTTCCAATGTCTTGCACGCAAAAGAGGGGAAACTTACGGGGCTTGTCGGCGGGGACATGATGTTTGATTTCTCTAAAGGGGATATGCTCGTGCGGTTGCAAGGACTTTTTGGTATTACCGAAGAGGAGACGATGGTAGTAGGCGATGGAGCGAACGATCGATCGATGTTTGCTCATGCGGGAACACGCGTCGCATTTTGCGCCAAAGAGATTCTCAAAAAAGAGGCAAATGTTATCGTCGATACCAAAGACCTCATACAGATTATTACAAAGGTATTTTAATGTTAGAAAATTCATTGTGGTTGCGTTACAACCCCACTAAAACGATCCGTGAAGTATTGGCTCGATTGTATGAGTGCAGTGCGGTAGAGATTGGAGATGATGAACGTGAATTGTATGCATCTCTTAAACGTCATTTGACGAAAAAAGAGCTCCGCATGGTGATGATGAACGAAGCGGGACTTTCACCCGAAGAAATCGGTGCTGAAGTAGGGCTTGAAGGCGAAGAACTCACCAAGGCGCAATACAAGGCATACCGTAAAGTTCGTCAAGATAAAATCCGTTTGGAAGTGCGTGCTAATAAAGTAAAAGAAGTCGTCGAAGAAGTTTTAGATTAATTGTTGATTCATTCAATCTTGGATAGGATTATTAGATTTTTAAATAGTAAGGAAATGTATAGGATGAAATCAACTTCATTTTTTCTTTCAATTGTAGTGTTTCTAGGGATTAGCTCAACGGTAGTATCTGCTGATGTGGCTAAAGGGCAAAAATGGTACACCAAAGAGTGTAAAAGCTGTCACGGTAACGGTACCAAAGGTGCGGCGATGCATACCCAAGACGGGTGGGATGAGCTTTTTGCCAATGAGGGTGCTGAAATTATCAAAAAACATATAGGAACTCCTGCCGAAGCGTATTTTAAAGGGGAGAACTTTAAAAATCGTTCCAAAGATATTCGCGATTTCTTATTCGAATACGGTTCTGATTCAGGAAATGTTCCGGCTTGCTAATACGTTAAAATTTTGATGAATGTCAAAGTTAAAGTGTGAGAGTTTGATACATTTTTGATAAAATTAGCTGAAAAATCATCACATTAACATTCTATTAAAGCTCCATTTATCCTTTATCCGATATCATTAAGGGGTATCAAGACACCTTCACTGTTTTTGCGAAAATGTTGAAGGTGTCTTAAATCATTAAATTTCGAAGGAGAACGACATGAAAAAGTCAGCTTCATGCTTCCTTGCTGCTCTTGTTGCGGTTGGGATGATGAGTACAGCGGCATCTGCCGATGTTAAAAAAGGTCAAAAAGTTTATTTGAAAACCTGTAAAAATTGTCATGGTAACGGTACTAAAGGTGCTGCTATGCATACACAAGATGAGTGGGAAGATCTTTTTGCTAATGGCGGAGATAAAATTATCAAAGCGCATGCAAAAGATAAATCAGCTGCATATTTTAACGGTGATATGTTCAAAAGCCAATCACAAGATCTTCGCGATTTCTTGTTTGAATACGGTTCGGATTCAGGCAACGTCCCTTCTTGCGGCTAACGCTTTAAAATACCCTTTTATAGGGTATTTCTTCTCGATCTTGTAAATCCTTCTCTATTAGAATTACATTAAAACCTCAACTCAATTCTATCTTTAAACCCTCTGTGCGTTTTCATTAGGCTACAATAAACCCGATTTAAAGGGATGAACATGAAAATAGCAATATGTGGCATAAGCGGTTTTGTCGGAAATGCGTTAAAACATTTCTTTGAAGAGCGCGGAGATGATGTGATATCGTTGAGTATCCGCAGTGGATTTGGAGTTGAATCGATTGCCCAGAGGCTTAATGGATGCGATGTCATCATTAATTTAGCCGGTGCTAATATCCTGGGGCGGTGGAGTACAAGTTATAAATCCCTTTTACGTAAAAGCCGTCTGGAAACGACCGATAAGCTTGTGGCTGCACTCTCTCTTTGTGATGAACCTCCCCATACTTTTTTAAATGCATCTGCAGTAGGAATATACGATGCGTATCATCAGCATGACGAATTTTCCCACTATTATGGAGATGATTTTTTAGCTACTTTGGTTCAGGATTGGGAACATGCGGCGTTTCGTGCCCAATCAGAGCTAACCCGCGTGTGTGTAATGCGTTTTGGCGTTGTGTATGGCAGCGGCGGTGGTGCGATGGCTAAAATGCTCCCTCCGTTTAAAATGGGACTTGGGGGCAAAATGGGGGATGGATTTCAGATGATTTCGTGGATCCATTTGGACGATTTGGTCCGAGCGTGTGCATTTCTAATCGATCATCCTGAGATTCGCGGTGCACTCAATTTTACTTCACCTGAGCCGATTACTAATATGGAACAGACTAAAGCTATGGGGCGTATTTTAGATCGTCCTACGTTTTTTGATCTCCCTGAGTGGTTGGTAAAACTTGTATTTGGGGAAGGCTCTCTTGTTATGCTCGAATCCAAAGAGGTCTATCCTAGAATCTTGCAAGAGTCAGGGTTCGAGTTTCACTTTCCTACATTTGACAGTGCGATGGAAGAAATTGTCCGCGTGCCAGAGTGAGAAGTTCATCATCGAGGCGGTAGGGATGCAATGCTACTTCATCGATCGTTTTAAAGTTAAAATGGCTTTGGGTATAACAGATGACAGAGTGGCTTTTCCCCTCTAGCAATGCATCGATAGCATAGGTGACAAATTTATACGCCATCAATCGATCGTAAACACTTGGGTTGCCTCCCCGCTGAATATGGCCTAAAACTGATACTCTCGATTCAAATCCCAGTTCACTTTCAAACCATTGTGCTACTTCCTGGCTGTTGAGTGCTTCAGAGACAACGGCGATGAAATAGTCACGCCCTTTTGCGATTTGGGATTGAAAACACCCTTTGTAATCATGTATATCTAGTGGAATTTCAGGGATGAGACACACTTCTGCACCTGACGTAATGGCAGAGACAAGAGCCAAATAGCCACAATTGCGCCCCATCGTTTCGATCACAAATGCCCGTCGAAATGAGGAGGCAGTATCGCGTATCTGATCGATGGCCTCTTTGATCACTCCCAGAGCCGTATCAACTCCCAGACAATAATCGGTGCCGTTGATGTCGTTGTCAATGGTAGAGGGGATACCGCAAAACGCGATTCCGCTCTCGTGATAAAACCGCTCCATCCCTCTAAAGCTTCCATCTCCGCCGAGTACGATCAATTTGTCAATGCCGTGAGATCGAAGATTTTCTGCGGCTATGGCTCGGTAGGAGGCTTCTTTAAACCGTAGGGAACGAGATGATCCTATTTTGGTTCCACCACGGGTAATGATACCTGCAACGTCGTGGTAATCAGCAGGGGAGATAAGGTTGTCGATGAGTCCTTCATAGCCGTTACGGACAAAATAGGGCTGCATACCATTGGCAAATGCGTACTCGACGAACCGTTTGAGTGCCGGATTCATCCCTGAGACATCTCCCCCTGAGCAGAGGATAGCGATATTTTTTTTCATTCTTTTGTTCTCTCCTCGATCCATTGTGTACATAGTTGTGTAAGTTCGTTAGTTGCTTCAGAGAGGGCTTTTACTCCTCCGATCGCATCTTCGCTCGGAGCATCTTTGGTGATTAAAAAGTGTTTAGAAGCGAATGGAAGCTTACTCTTTGTATCGATAAGGCGGTAGGTGATATCGATTACCCCTTTGCTCGGTTGAGCATCTTCAAAATGGTGATAAAAAGCGTGCAGATCAGATTCTAACACAAAATCTGCAGTAGAAGAAGATGTCGGTGAGAGGATAGTACTAAAAAGTCCTTTTTCTGTGAGTGAGCGATAGAGTGAGCGTTCAATCAGCAGGCTCGGAGTATCGCTCCATCTCGTGTAGAGATAGGTACCGCTTTCGCCGCTGGAGCGGAGATAGGAGAGTTGTTTGGATTCTAAAGAGGGAATACTTCTCGTAGCACTCAATCGGAGTATTTTTGGTGAGGTTTTTTGTACCTTTTGACTCAACTGCGATGGGGTATAAATCGTGTATTCATGGATGGGAGGGGTTGTTGCGGAAGAACAACCGGCAATCATAAATACTACAGGGATGATAAGGCTATAGTGGCGCATCGTTATTCTCCAGGTCCGGGTTTAGGGGTGGTTTTTTTGAACAAAAGATCAGAAGGACTCTCTCGCAGATTTCGTAACGTGTTCTCCATCTCTAGAGTGAGTGTTTGTGTCCGTTGGATAAGATCACCCAATTCAGCGGTGGCAGGCTGTACCATTGATTGGACATTGTAATCACCTCGATCGATAGAAGCTTCAAGTTTACGGATAAGGGTATGGCTCTCTTTTGAGGTTGCGGCGAGGGATTCGAGGGTGGAAGCCATTTTGGTTTGAACCAGAGTGTTGAAATTACCGGAGGTGCTTTTTACACTTCCTGCTGCCTCTTTCATCGCACTGAGCGATTCGGTGGCATTGGTTTCCAGAGCGATACTGCGATCTAGCAGGGTTTGAATTTCATCTTGATATCCATCGATTTGGGCGGTAAGTGAGCGTAAATGTTCCAGTGATTGCGCGATATTATCGACATTTTTATCACTGAAAATACGATCTGCACGATCCAGTGTGACAGAGAGTTTGGAAGCAACGTTGCTCAGCGATTCATCCAGACGCTTGATCAATGATGGGGAAGAGGGGATAGTGCTAAAGTTATGGCTGTTTGTGGAGAGTAATGGAGCATTTTTAGAACCGCCTATAATTTCGATAAAGGCCAAACCGGTGATTCCGTAGAATTTTAAAACAGCAGTGGAATCGATTTTAATCGGGGTCTCTTTTTCAATCTTAAGGGTGAGCTCTACCTCTTCGCTATTTTGGGGATTGATACGGATCGATTCGACTTTGCCTACATCGACTCCGTGAAATTTGACGGCTGCTTCAGGCGCTAAACCCGATACAGATTCGGTAATGTAGAGATGGTAGCGATGGTAGGCGGCTTCGTCTTGGTTATATTTACCGAGCCAAAACGCAAAAGCGATTAATGATGAGGTAAAAATAAGGACAAAAACTCCTACGGCAGTATAGTTAACCTTGGATTCCATAAGACCCCTTTTGGAAGAAATAATCGACAATCGGATGGTCGATTTGAAGCACTTCACTTAATCTCCCCTCTGCAATCACCTTTTTATCACCCAGCAGTGCAAACCGATCGATACTGTGGTGTATAGTATCCAAATCATGGGTAACCATAACGATAGTAAGCCCTAATAAGTCACGCAATTGTCGTATTAGTGCATCGAATTGACGTGAGCTCAGAGGATCGAGGCCGGAAGTGGGTTCATCCAAAAAGAGAAGTTTCGGATCGAGGGCGAGAGCCCGAGCGAGAGCGGCACGTTTAATCATCCCTCCGCTGAGCTCCGAGGGGAAGAGATATCGAGCGTGTTGCGGTAATCCGACAAGATCGATTTTCAAGGCGACAAGCTCATCGATTAGTTTAGGGGAGAGATCGGTGTATTCACGATACAGCATAGCGATATTTTCCCCCACACTTAGCGAAGAGTAGAGGGCGCCTGATTGGAAGAGAACTCCCCATTGTGTACGAAGCTTTTGGGCTTGGAGGGGGGTGATGGCTGCGAGATCGTAACCGAGTACATTGAGGGTCCCGCTTTGGTAAGATTTTAAGAGTATCATCTCGCGAAGCAGAGTAGATTTCCCAGAACCGCTCCCCCCTAAGAGGGCATAGATTTCATTTTCATAAATGGTACAACTGATATGATCGTGGATAATAGTATCTCCGAAAGCGGTAACAATATCACGTCCTTCGATGATTACTTTTCTCATAATTTAAGCTCAGTGAGGAGGATAGAGAAAAGTGCATCGCACGCTATGACTAAAAAAATCGAGTTAACGACACTTTTAGTGGTGTAGAAACCTATACTTTCGGTATTTGAGGATACTTGAAAACCTCGAAAAGTGCTCACCATTGCGATCAAAAAGGCAAAAAATGGCCCCTTGATAATCCCGATCATGTAGTGTTTTAGGGCTAATGCACCTTGGAGGCGGTGAATAAATTCGGTAAAACTGAGGTTGGATTGTGCTTGGGCAATCACCATTCCTCCAAATATCCCTATGATATCGGCAAAAAAGATCAACAGCGGCATTACGATCATCAGTGCGATAACACGCGGCCATACCAAAAAGATAAAAGGATCAAATCCCATGGTTTTCATGGCATCGATTTCTTGGGTCATTTTCATAGCACCGATTTGGGCTGTGAATGCCGAACCGCTCCGTCCTGCGACAACGATGGCGGTGATGAGTGGAGCAAGCTCACGGGTGAGGGAGATACCGATGGTATCGACGATAAAAATATCGGCTCCAAATTTTTGGAGCTGGACGATGCTCTGATAGGCAATGACAACTCCGATTAAAAAAGCACTGACGGCAATGATCGGGAGAGCTGCGGTTCCGGTGGAAAATATATGGGCGACGATGGAGCGGTAACGGATTTTAGAGGGATGGGACAGGGTATAAAAGAGGAGAACAAATGCTTCTCCCAAAAAGGTGATGAACTGAACGACCCCTTGCATATTGGTGTACGATCTTTTTCCTAATGAATAGAGCCATGAGGGGTGTGCAGGTGGGATAAAAGTATCATTGGTACTGGAGTAGAGAAGGGAGTAGAGTTTAGAATGTGTTTCATTGACACCGATAAGTTCTGATGTGATCCCCTCTTTTTCAAAAGCACGGTGATAGAGATGCCATAATGCTATTCCGGCAGAATCGAGCTCACTTATGTCGCTTACATCCCAAATAACACTACTATCAGGACGGAGGCGGCTGAGTTTTGATTCAATGGTACTGAGGTGAGGGATCGTCCATGATCCGCTGCATCGCAATAGCGTTTCCCCGTCGTGATCCTCTATGGTAATAACTGCATTGTTTGACATGAATTTATTATAACAAAATTTTACACAGGGTTACCGAGAATCGTAAAAATGACGATAATATATGGAGACAAAGACAGGAAAACGGTGTTTTTGGTATAGGGATTGCTTCGAATTGTGTACGAAGAAAATGGAGATAATAGATGATTAAAAAATTAATAACTTTATGTTTAGCCTGTTCGGTAGCCCTTTTTGCTGAGATTGATAAAAATGAGCTGGGAAAACTTGAAGTTGAGGCATTGATTGTAAAAGATATCGGCACTAAGCAGACATTGTATTCTAAAGAACCGTTTAAAGAAGTTCAGCCCGCGAGTTTGACAAAAGTGATGACCGTCATGTTGGCGATTGAACACGGTAATCTTAAAGCACCGATTACGATTACCCGTGAAATGACCAAAGTTGAACCTACCATCGCTGGGTACCGTCGCGGTGATGTAATTATCATGGAAGATCTCATCAAAGCGGCGATGATAAAATCGGACAACGATGCGGCAAAAGCGATCGCCATTACCGTCGGAGGGAGTGAAGAACACTTTGTCGAGATGATGAATGCCAAAGCCAAAAAAATCGGGATGAATGCTACGCGATTTACCAACCCGTGCGGATACGATACCAAAGGGCACTACTCCACCCCTAAAGATCTTTTAAAGATGGCAGAATACGCAATCAAGAACCAAAAATTCAACGAGATCAGTAAAATGAATGAACATCGCTACCGTGCGGTGAACAAACCTAGAGAATTTTACGCCTATACACACAACCGTCTTTTGAACCGTTACCAGTATGCCGTTGGAATCAAGACAGGTTATACCGCCAAAGCAGGACCGTGTCTGATTGCTCGTGCTAAAAAGGACGGTCGTGATTGTGTGATCGTGATGATGAATGCCAAAGGGGATCGCTGGAAGACGGCAAAAAATATTTTTGAGCAGGTTTTAAACAGTTAAAAAACTATCCATAAAACTTTTATAAATCTCTTTTTTCTCCTCAAATTTCATCGCGGCATAAGCCGGTGAGGTAGAGGGGAGAAGCACTTTCTCTACATTCAAGTTTTTAAAATACTTCATAAACAGATCATGCGATTTTTTCCCCGTAAAAGCAACTGCTCTGATATTTGGGTAATCCAGTAACAGCTTTTCAAAATCATTGGGGATACAGTTTTTCAGATTCGTATCGCTCGAATTGCTCCGTTCACAGCTGCCGATGACATCCCACAGCCCGATCCCTTTTTCCAGACAAAAGAGTTTTTTCGCTTCGTTGGATTCGAACGTCACGCCAAATATCGACTCCATGATCGGCCAGAATGCGTTGCGCGGATGAGCATAATAAAACGATTGTTCAAACGATGCGATGCTGGGGAAACTTCCGAGGAATAAAATGCGGGTATTGGTATCGAGGATGGGGGCGAAGGGGTGGTTAAAGGGCTGCATAGGAGCATTTTACCCCATTTTACCTTCCCCTAAACCACCATTTGGTACAATTCCACCATTAATTTATGGGCGCATGACCCAACCAAAGGAACTGCATGAAGCGTGCATTGCTCAGTGTCAGCGATAAAAGCAACATCGTTGAATTCGCCAAATCTCTGATCGGTTTGGAGTATCAAATCATCTCTACGGGCGGGACGTACAAAATGCTCCGTGATGCGGGTGTCGATGCGATCGAGATCGATGAGGTGACCAAATTTCCTGAGTGCTTCGAAGGGCGTGTAAAAACATTGAATCCTTTTGTGCATGGCGGAATCTTGCACCGACGCGATAAACAATCCCATCTTGACCAAGCTAAAGAACTCGGTGTTGAAGCGATCGATTTGGTGTGTGTCAATCTCTATCCGTTCAAAGCGACGATCGAGAAAACCGACGATTTCGAAGAGATCATCGAAAACATCGACATCGGCGGACCTGCGAT
>CAZKJU010000078.1:0-10541 GCA_964553185.1 uncultured Sulfuricurvum sp. | reverse complement strand
GGCTGCAACAAAGGCGGACCCTGACGTCGCTGCATCCGCGCACGCATCACCCGCTCAAACCCATACACCAAACCGCCCAATACAGGAGCAAGCACAATCCAAACCCATATCACGACAACGCTCCGACCACCGCGACCGCGATAAAAAAGGTACCGAAAGCCCAATAGATCATCCGCAGTACCCTATATGAAGGTTCATAATAGACCAATGCCGAATCAAAAACCTCTTTCTCTCCGCAATGGTACGGCTGTGACCGATCATACTGATCGAGGCGACGGATGAGTGAGGGGATGGCAAAAACAAACACCATTGGTAACGCGAGCATGACGATGAAGATATTGTGTTGCATCATCACATACCCCAACGCACCGATCACGATCAAAAAACTGAGCAGTACCAACGGCACATTAAAACCGCTCGGGATGGTAACCGCTTCGGAAGCTCTAACATCGCACGGTGCAGATAGAAGAGCCGATGCAACTTTAAAGTAGAGTAGCACCATCAACGCGCTTCCGACGATCAAGGATAAGAGAACAATGAGATTGAGAGGGTGCTCTTTGAGCAATGCGGCAACGGAACTGATCGCAAAGAGTTTCCCCATAAACAACCCAAACGGCGGGAGAGTCAGCGAGACAAATCCAAAGAGGATAAACCCGACCGTTTTCGGTGATTTTGTCACCATCCCTTTCATATCCTCGATATTTTTGGCATGATGCAACCGTTCCAACACCCCAGCAGAGAGAAACAGCAACGCTTTGGAGAGGGCATGAAAAATCATCAATGCCATCGCGAGATTCATACTCTCTTCGGTGCCGATTGCCGCCAACGCCATCATGAGTCCCAGCAATGCCACCGTGGAGTACCCCAAAATCTCTTTCAGTACCGAGCGTGACAGTGCCAAATACGACGCGCACACAAACACCAGCGACCCGATGATCGAGATCATCCCCCCCACCGCACTCATCGCCAATGCGGGGGAGAGTTTGAGGATCAGATACGGAGCGATTTTTACCATCGTTGCCGAGTGGAGCATCGCACTCACGGGAGTCGGTGCGACCATTGCCCCGAGTAACCACCCCTCGAACGGAATCGATGCCCCTTTGACCAATGCCGCCATTGACAACAGCGCCACCGCCAAGAGGATCATCCCTCCCGAACTGTGCAACAATGTATCGAACATCACCGTTTTAAATCCGATGATCGCGACCAACGCCCCGTGTAAAATCACCACTCCGCCGATCTGATTCATCCACAACGCTTTTAGGGCATTCGCTCTGCTCACCTCATCATTCCTAAACGCGATCAGCAGATACGATGCAAGGGTCGTCATCTCAAAAAGGAAGAAGAAAAGGAGGATCGAGTTAGCGATCACGATCAGATTCATCACCGAGAGAAAAACGAGCAATCCCCCGACAAAAAGGCGCTTTTTAAGCGGTGTCGTCGGCTCATCTTCCATGTATTTGACTGCATACAGAACGATAATCCCCCCTACACCGTTGATGATCAAAAACATAAATTTGGAGAGTTGATCTACGACGATCTCCGCTGATCCTGATGCAGGGGCGATTGTCTCGATGTATCCGTATAACGCCAACTGCACCGCCGCCAATACCATTACTTTGGGGTGATTAAAAAGTTTCCCTTGATAGAAAAAGAAGAGTAGAAGCACGACATCTGCGATGACAACCAAACTATTGATGCCATGAGGGAAATGAAAGGTAAAAGTCCCAAAAGAGTTATACAGGGCAAATGCAATACCGCTGAGCAACGCCAAAACAGCTCCACTCACGATATATTGAGCCCGTCCTAGCGGAAACAATAGCACTAAAAATGCGGCAATAATCGGTAACAGAACCAGCGCTAAAACCATCTCCATCGTATCCCTTTCGGCACGTTTTGAAAGATTATAGCACACGAGAAGTCTTAAAATCGTTACCTTTTGGCAATGTTTGAATTAGCGAATCCATAGAGAAGATATTCCCTAATCGAGTTTCGGGATGGTGGCAAAAATTGATTTTATAATCGTCCACAACAGAGGAGCGGTGAGGGCAAAGACAACCTGATGGTTTGCCGTTTTAAAAACAAGCAAAAACATTATAAAAAAGTACATTAAGAACTTAGATGTAGTTGTGTCAGATAAATACATACTTAGGAGCTAAAGATCTACTTTATGGGTTTTTGAATGAATTTGATGGGGATTAATTTAATAGATGGTGGCGGGGGGGGGAAAGCCTACGGTTTTACCTTAAAAAGGATTCAAAAACCCGCCAACACCGATATTTTCGGATACATAAAAATTTTCCAAAACCTTCTTTAAATCTTAAAGTTGTTAGTTTTAGGCTTATATCTGTCTTAAAATTTTATGTCTTTTCAACTTGATACTTTCTTAACAAGTTAGGAAATCGAACCCGTGACCAAAAATATACCTACAAAAAAATATTTACGATTATCAAATAGATTAAAAATATTAATTTTTATTCCAAATACACTGGATTATTTGAAAAACATCGTTTATAATTGTTCCATAAAGCTTTTTTTGAGATTTTTTAAAAGAGCCGCAAGTGGTTTTCTACCAATTCTTTCTCTATCGTTAAAACAAGAGTTGGTATCCGTATTCATTGTTATCCCCCGCCCACTTGCATTAAGGCATAAAAAATCTCCGTTGGATTTATTCCAGTGTGCTTAGCCCGTCCTAAGTCCTTTGGGTGAAAATACGAAATCTTGCTGAAGTCAAGGTTTTATATTTTTACTATCAAACGGAGGATATGGATAGAAGAAGTTACTTTGTAAAAAGTATATAGCTTGGAAAATAGACCACTAATTACTCGTGTCAGGTTGGAATTTGGACGATTCACGAGGGACATGCCGTCTGAGGAGCGATAGAGACCCCTCGCATTAGAATTGATAGAGGAAACTCTAGCACAAGTGAAGGGAGACCCACTCAGGTGTACGCAAGTTTGAAAATTCGGATTATGAATCGTAATTAGCATAAACCACCGATGATAAAATTCCTTAACCGAATTTTATCAAAAAAATCAGGGCAAAAACCGATGAATCCATATGAAAAGAATAACATAAAAAATTACTTCATCGGTTTTTTGATCCTCAGACAGAAAGTGGTCTTAAATAAATAAATTTAATAATATATATACTTATACATAAGAGAAATGAAGAAAATATAGATATATCCATATGAAGACTTCGAATTTTAGGGTTAAAGGGAAGGAAATTCTCCTTCTCATACAAAAACAGTATATAGTTTTCTCTTGTTCGTCACTCTAAACTCATTTATTCCCGTAAAAACTCCATTCTGTTCTAATTCGCCAATCGCAAATTCGACCAACTGTTTTTTCTGCTCAAAAACACCACGATAGGCGGGAACGCCGTTCAATTTTTGAATCGTCTCGATGATTTTGCCTTTCTGCTTATGTTTTGCGTAGGTTGCTATATGAACTTTTAACGTGCGATAACTCTCTCGTGAAAATCGAACCGTCGTTTTTGCATTTTGCATCACGACGGAGAGGGCAAGGTATTTTGAGAGCTGAATTGTCATTGATCCATTTCGTAAATTTCTAAACGAATCCATGCTCTCGATTACTGGAATATCCCCGTTTGTATGAACTATAACGACGACATGCTCCCAACGTAAATACATGAAATTGGCTTGATTTTTTTGTTTGATACGGTAACGCTGATATTTCGATACGTTTGTTTGATATTTAGCGATCAGTTTTTTATCGATACTGTCGAACTTCTCTTTTTTGTGAATAGGCAAATAAGCAACGTAGTAATAGGTGTATCCTTGTCCTGAGAGAAAAACGAGTTGTTGCATAAGTGCTTGCCAGCTCCTGACGAGATAGGGTTGTTTGGTTATTGTGTCCATAATAAGACCTCCTTTTTTTTGGTTAAAAAGAAGCCCAAAATGGGAATCGAATAATAAACCAACCTGTGTCTATGAACTCCGCCAAGAGCCACGACACGGTATTTCCACATGTAGGGAGCCACCCCAAATTCAAATTCTTGCCTTCCAGTACCTTTTGAGTGTGCATTTTTTGTGAGGTTGCCACACCTCCGCACTCGAACATTCACAGCACCCTTGCAAATGTTCTCAAACTCTGATCAGTACACCTCTCAGACGGCGACATCACTCGCTACGCCCTTGCCCATTTAGTATAAATCGTCTCATCTCTTCCTTAGGTCTCGTGTATCCCCGTATATCCTTCAAATCCAATGGATCGGAATAGAATATAGAAGCTTTCCCTTACTCTCTGAACAATGTTCAGCTTTCGGTTGGCATATACGGTTCGGAACGGTTAGGTATTTTAACCATAGAAGAGCATAACAGAGTTGCCGAATTCACAATCTTCGGCTTTAATCATGATACCAATAATAATCATGACCCTTTAACGGTTGAGCTATTTAGTCTCCACTGTTTCCAGCAAGACCTCCCCGCCTCTGTACGAGTAACGCCCTTTCGGAACGTCTCCTCATAGTGGATTTCCACCACTTCAATTTATACGAGCACCAAAACTTTTTAGGTGTTTTGGCACTTTGTCATGGTCGCCCTTATTCTCACTTTTAATCAGCAGAAGCCTTGACCTTCAAGACAACTCTTTTTTCGAACACACACGTGTTTATAGTAATCTGTATTTTTTTATTGAGTAGAAGCCCGTCATTTCATACGGACAGCCCTTCTAATTCAGCAACGCAAGCTAGTTTGCCCAGACACGTCGCCGCAGATTTGAAATCTGCATAGCTGATTGGCGTTCAGCCATTGGCGATTCCAAAGGGGAACTCCACGATTGGCTTCGTATGTTCCCCCTGCAAGTTTTTGAATTTGGCTAATTGGTTTAATTATTTTTAATGGAGATAGAAAACCCATGTAGTTTTTTCTATATTCCATTAATACGGTGGCGCACTTTCTAAAAAGTGCGAACTTTTCTCGAAATTCACTGTGGAATTTCTCTATTGCGCTGTTGCGCCGTTTGCATGTCTCTCCTTTCATTAAAATTTAACCCTTTTTCAAAGGGATATAGGGTTATAGGATCAAATATCGCCTATCGCTTAATGAAATGTCGAAACATGCTCAAAAACTCAAAATTCCGCACCGAAAATCACAAAAATTCAACTCACAGCATTTTCTAACCCCGTTTCGATCACTTCTCAGCCATTGATTTTATTCTCAATAAATGATGACGAATCGGTTAGTGACCTAATCTTTTCCCCAGCATTTTTGAAAAATCGTCTGTCAGATAAGCGAAACGAAACGGGGAAAAACTCTTTGTGAGAGCTGAATTTGTTCTTTCTGAAATTTTGAGGAAAGGCAAATAGAAAAAGCTCACTCACAAAGAAAAACTCGTTTAAAAACAAGGAGACAAAAATGACACCTCAAGACAAGTTAACTCAAGTTGTTGAAAACATTATCAACAGAATCGAAGCGGGTGATCTGCAAAGCTGGTTCAAAAGTTGGAGCGTAGGACTTCCTAAGAATTTCGCCTCACAAACTTTTTATAGTGGGTTTAACATTCTCGCTCTGATGAACGAGATGGACGAAAAAGGGTATAAAACGAACCAATGGCTCACGTTTAACCAAATTCAAAAGATGGGGGCAAAGCTCAAACAAGGCTCTAAAGGAACAGCCGTTTTTTTCTTCAAACCCTTAGAGATTGAGGAAGCCGACGAGGTAACGGGGGAACTCGTTAAAAAAACTATTCCTCTATTGAAAACGTTTACCGTGTTCAATATCGATTCAACGGATATTGAAATAGAGAACAATAACGAGGAAATCCCCAGTCTAAACGACTTTATAGCACGAAGTGGTGCAGTGGTAAAAACACGTACCGAAGCTTTCTATAATCCAAAAGAAGACTATATTGGAATGCCTGACATTTCCACGTTTATCAATTCAGCGAACTACGGAGCAACAATCGTGCATGAAATCAGCCATTGGTCTGGAGCGGAACACAGACTTAACCGCAACCTCACTGGAAGATTCGGCACCGAGGATTACGCCTATGAAGAATTAATTAGTGAATTATCCGCCGCTATGCTCTGCTCTCACTTTCAAATCGAGGGAGATTTACGACACGCTGAGTATTTGCAAAGCTGGTTAAAAGCTCTCAAAGCCGAACCAAAGCTACTTTGGAAATCAGCAAGTGAGGCTCAAAAGGTTTTTGATTATCTGATGGATATTACACAAATTCAAGAAACAGTGGCATAAGGAGGAACCAATGATTTTTAAAATGAAACGCCCCCGAGAGGGGTTTAATCCGATTATCATGGTTATTGCAACAGTAAGCGCAGTCGTTTTTTATTTCTTAAAAGACGATCTCAATATTCCCCTTACGGGAAATCTGATCCTTGCTATCTTGATATGGCTATCAAGTTACCAACTGCTCTATTTTTCTTTTGGGGAGGATGCGGATTTATTTTTAATCGAGGGGCTATTTTATACCTTCATTTTTTCAGCATGGGATTTTTGGCATCCGTTATCAGAACAGTTTCAAATCGTTGGATTGGCTAAAGTGGCGGTTGAAATGGGGGTGATTGTCGCACTGGTGAAACTGGTTCAGGTATATTTCGAAGAGTTGTTGGGAACAGTAATCCTAATTGCATTCGTGACGTTTGAACTCATCATGATTAAAATTTTTGGACGAACTCTCAGCGATGTGTATCAGTCTATCAACTATATTGATATGATCGTAATTGGTTTGGTGGCTTCGGCACATTATCAGGTCTATTTTTGGAGATTGGGAAGGAACTTTATAGATTAACTAATATCCCCATAAATTAAAAATCAACCTGAATATAAGATTATGGATTTTTACTTTTTTGATAAAGTTTTATAGCGGATGTAACCAATATAATGGCTAAAAAAATCTTTAGCCCTTCACTTGATACTATTCCCAATAATGATTTACCAATATAGGAACCGCCAATAGAACCTAGTGCCATAAATACAATGAATTTGATATTCGGCATGACAATTTGAAATGGCTCTTTTTTTCGATAACGGTATAGACCGACAATTATTGTCGGTAAGCTCACCATAAGGCTGAGAGTTCCTGCTAGTTTAATATCAATACCGTATAAGAGCATTATAGTTGGTATAATTAACTCTCCACCTGCAACACCAAGCATACTGCTAAAAAGTCCAATAATAATACCTGCTATAAATCCGATCACGGTTTGTATCGTCGGAGCTAAATATAATGGATTAAAATGGATAAAACCCTCTAAAACGATTATGATGGCAATAGCTCCAAGTAGCAACGCTACAAGACGATCAAGGCGTTTTTCATCAATACGTGATGCTATTCCAGCTCCAATGAATGCTCCGAGCAATGAACCCGACAGTAAGGTTATTACAATAGGTAAATAAGGTAATATAGTATCTAATGATTCCCATCGAAACGAGAGCGAGGAAGCTACCGTTACGAGAGAAACAATCAAATTGATAATAACAGCGTGTAAAGTCGCAAAATTAAAAAAGAATGTGAGAACTGGCAGGCGAAATTCTGCTCCGCCAAGCCCCATTAACCCCCCTAAAATACCGATCAATGCACCCCAAAAAAGGGCAAAAAATAAATTATTCATTGTTTAGGCTATTTGACCGTAAACCCGTACTTTTTCATAATGGCATCCCCCTCGGATGATTCGACTGTGGATAAAAAGGCACGTGCGGCTTTATTATTTTCTCCCCGTTTGAGTAGGGCATACCCTTGAATAATATCGGGATGGGATTTACCGTCAATAAGGGCAAAATTGACTTGATCGGCAATAACAGGAGCTTTGGCGATTGAGAGAGCAATTATACCAACGTCAGCGGCTCCCGTTTGGACATATTGGGTCGCCTGTTGGATATTTTCTCCCATAACAAATTTATCTTTTACTTTATCATAGAGTCCAAGTGATTTAAGTGCGGCAACAGCGGCTTGCCCGTAGGGTGCATGGTCGGGGTTAGCTATGGCTATCTTTTTGATTTTATCACTGGTTAGGACAAAGAGATTATTGACGGGGATATTACTTGTTTTAAGATTCATGAGACCGACACGACCAAGCGCATAGGGTTTTACGTCACCGACAGCCAAACCTAGCTCTTTGAGCTTTTTAGGATAATTCATATCTGCCGCAAAATAAGCATCGTACGGTGCACCACTTTGAATTTGTGTGAGTGCTTTGCCGCTTGAGCCGAATTGAAAATTAATCTTCTCAGTCGGATATTTAGTAGCACAAAGAGCTTGCATCTCTTTAAACGCATACTGAAGATCAGAAGCAGCGGCGATATTAGCAGTATCAGCAAAAGCAACCGAGACGGTTGCAACTAATGAGAAGAAAACAGCAGAAAGTTTCATAGGAATTCCTTTATTTCTATTTTGATATAACGATATATGCAAAAAACATTCACACAGAATCTGACATTTTCGTTATAGTTAAAAAGACATAATGATATTCTAAGCAAATTAGCTTAATTAAAACACAATTTATTTAAAATATTTTAAGGTCATTTATTTCCTCGCAAGCAAGAATGTTGTAAAGGAGATTCTTTGCTACTATCTCATTTTTGAATATTTTACTTCCTTGCTATATCTCATCGCCAACCGTTTTAACGGAAGCTTCAAATCATCAATTTTCATCTTTTCTACATATTTTACTAGATCTGTAACAGGTGGTTTATAGTAACGAGGAGTTTCATTGTCACTTTTGACCAAGTGTCCAATAAGACGAGAAACATCAATCATATCCGTTCCTCCCGATTTTACACGTGTTGAAAATGTATGACGAAAGCTATGAAATGAAACAAGCTCCTCTTTTATTCTTTCTTGTGAAACGAAAAGATTTCTAAAATTTTGCCCGAAAGCCTCTCCCCACTCAGACGAATAATTTATTTTATCTTTGACTATCGTAGGTGTCAAATTGAATAACATTTCCGCATTTTGTTTTTTACGGTACTCTACATAATCAAGAAAATGAAGTTCCTTAAGCAAATAGCTATGAATTGGCACTTTTCGTACAGACCAAGGCGTTTTTGCTGGCGAAGTAACATCAAAACAATAAATCCCCTCTTCGTTGATAATGTTTTCAACTTTGAGCTTACATATCTCTTCAAGTCGCATTCCTGAGAACAATCCTATCATCGGAATCCAAAAATTAGCAATATCTCTCTTTTTACAAAACTCAAACTGTATGAACAAGTCGAACATTTTTTCCAGTTCCATCTTTGTATAAATAGCTCTTTCTTTGCTCTCTTTACCCTTTCCTTTGAAATACTCGTTAGAGAATTTATGCCTTTTTTCTAAATCATCCATCTCGACATTCAAAATATTCTTATCCAAAACTTTTTTTCGGATACAATGATTAAGAAATTTTTTTACGTCAACAAGCTTTTCGCCAAGTGTTTTTTGAGCTTGCATTTCAATAGAGTCATATCCTTGAAAGTCTAATTCTCCTTCCTTGAAATCGATAGCGATGTTGATAAAATTCCCCTCATACTTTTCAAAAATTTTTGGTTTGATTGAAATTGCCTTAGGTGTATAAGTTAAAGCGAACATAAACAGCTCATAATCTGCTTCGGTATAATCTATCAAAAATTCTGCATCCGATGATTGTAATAAAATTTGTATGGACTCAAACACTCTATTATCATCTTTTTTTCCTACCGTAATAAAGGTATTCCGATAATCTTCCATCGCTTGATATTTATTCATACGTCGATATTTTGATTTATCTAACTCCGAACTATATTCACCATCCTCAAAATCGTCTTTAGATATATAATGAATTTGACTCTTCACGCTATTAGCAATCATTTCATGAAGTTGCTTCGTTTTATCTTGTTCAAGATGATAGTCTAAATCGAAATACTCTTTAGCTCTCTGATAGTCTACTTTTAAAAGTTCGACTTCCGCTTTAATCAAAAATTGGAGAAAAAACTCACGTTCCTCTTCATCTTTTATCGATTGATAAAAGGTCTTTAAAGGCATCGTAGAGCGTTTAAGTATCTGTCGTGCGAGTTCTTGCGTCTGTTTTAGAGTTTTACGTCCTACAACGTGCTCTTGCAGTTCCATTACCCAATGTTTTGCGGAATCCTGATGGGAACCGTCTTTACCGTCATGAGAGAAATGTTCTTGACGACTTTTTTCAAAAGGTGAGTATTCTTTTAAGGCTTGCTCTTTGTAATCTTGAAGCATTCGTTCAATTTCATCGAATCTTGTCACTATCTCTTCTTTTGATAAATTTTGCAGGTGTAAAAAGTATGTATTCGATTTTATCAGAAAGCAATTAACAATTTTCTTTGCACGGTCTAAGCGTTTTGTTCCAGTGGAAAAATTGAATTGCTTATTCGAATTAGGGATTTTTCGACAAAACTTATAGTATCCATATTCATTCTTGAAAACGTATTTCATAACAGTCCAGTTGTTAGAAAGTTGTCAGAATAAAAGCTTAAAAGTTGTCAGTTAAGATTTTCATAAGTTTAAGATTGAATTTTAAGGTATCGGAAAGCCCGTAAAATAGGGATTTTGAAAATGAAAGATGGTGGC
>CAZKJU010000077.1:0-10800 GCA_964553185.1 uncultured Sulfuricurvum sp. | reverse complement strand
GCTGTGGTAGTTTTTTCCTGAAAAGCTCACTTTTGAACCATGTGTCAAGTGACCGCCGTGGCTGAGATCCATACCGAGAAGTTTGTCTCCCGCTTGGAGGAGGGCTGCATAGACTGCACCGTTTGCTGATGAACCTGAATGAGGTTGAACATTGGCAAATTTACAACCGAATAGCTCACACGCACGATCGATCGCCAGTTGCTCAACGCCATCAGCGTATTCACATCCGCCATAATAGCGTTTTGCAGGATATCCTTCTGCATATTTGTTGGTAAATACCGATCCCATCGCTTCCATAACGGCAGGAAGTGTGAAGTTTTCAGAAGCGATCATCTCTAAATGGTCGGTTTGACGTTCGAGCTCTTGCTCACATAGGGTGTAAATTTCGTTATCGAATTCTTTGAGGAAACTCATTCTTCTTCTCCTGTTTGGTTTTGAGTGTGGTTTAGGGGTTTCATTGCCGGAAAAAGCAATACATCGCGGATTGAGTGTTGGTTGGTGAGCATCATGACCAGACGATCAATCCCAATCCCTTGACCCGCAGTTGGAGCCATACCATAGCTGAGGGCAACAACGAAATCTTCATCCATCTCATGAGCTTCATCATCGCCGGAATCTTTGGCAGCCATTTGCCCCTCAAAGCGCTCTAATTGATCAACCGGATCATTAAGTTCACTGAATGCATTGGCAATCTCACGTCCCGCGATGAAAAGCTCAAAGCGATCCGTCAGCTCTGGACGCTCATTGTTGCGACGAGCAAGCGGTGAAATTTCAACCGGATAGTGGGTAATAAACGTTGGATTGATCAGCTTTGCTTCGACGAACTCATCAAAAAGTTCCCCTTGAAGTTGTCCAAGATTCATGGCCGCATTAGCTTCAAGTTTTTTTGATTTTAAGAAAGCCAAAATAGCTTCTTTATCATTGACAATTTCCTCAGGAACCCCACCGATTACACTGAGACTTTTAACGAGTTCAATTTCGGTAAATTGGTCGAAATCAACTTCTAAATCTCCATAAGGGAGACGTTTTGGAAGATTCAGATGATCGAAAAGATATTCAAAATACTCTTTGGTAATGACGATCAAATCTTTATATGTTTTATAAGCCCAGTAAAACTCGATAGAGGTAAACTCCGGGTTATGGGTGGCATCCATCCCCTCATTACGAAAGTTTCGGTTGATTTCAAAGACTGCTTCAAATCCTCCGACGATAAGACGTTTGAGATAAAGTTCCGGCGCGATACGGAGATATCGGTCGATTCCAAGCGCATTATGATGGGTAACGAACGGTTTCGCGTTAGCGCCACCGGCGATCGGATGCATCATTGGCGTTTCAACTTCTAAAAATCCCTTGTCTTCAAAAAAGCGGCGTGTCAAACTGATGACTTTTGAACGTATATGAAAGGTTTTTCGTACTTCAGAATTCATGATCAAATCAAGATAGCGCTGACGATAACGCATCTCTTTATCCTGTATACCATGGAATTTCTCTGGAAGTGGAGAGATTGCTTTGGTAAGGATGGTAATTTTATCGGCATGGAGTGAAAGTTCACCGTGTTGAGTGATAAACGGGTAGCCGCTTACTTCGATAATATCACCCACTTCGATCAATTTTTTAAAAACATCATTGTAAAAATTTTCAGCTAAATTATCGCGAGCAACATAGATTTGGAGCATTCCGCTTTCATCTTCTATTTTGAGAAAGCTTGCTTTCCCCATGAGTCGGTACAACTTGATACGTCCTGCTACGGTGTAATGGCGATGCTCATCACGTTTCTCTTCACTCTGAAATAAATCAGAGTTGACATTATGAAATTTATCTATGGTTGTATTACGCTCTGAGTTATTTGCATAAGGATCGATACCGATTGCTCTAAGAGCATCGGCTTTTTCGATTCGTTGCTGTACGTATTGATTTTCGAATACCAAAGGGTTTCCTTTCTTATCAGTTTATTTTTTAGATTTTTCTTGACAGCTTTTACAGATGCCGTAAATTTGCATGGAGTGCTCTTGCATAATAAAGCCTAAAGCCTCGGTAATTTGTTGCTGACGTCGTTCAATCTCTTCATCTACAAATTCTGTAATTGCCCCGCATCCGGTACAAATAACATGGTCATGATGATCTTTCGCACCCAACTCATATTTTTTTCCCTGAGCCCCAAAAGAGAGAGAGGTGACCATATCTGATTCTTCTAAAAGAGATAGTGTTCGATAAACCGTTGCAATGCCGGTATTGAGTTCAGGATGCTTTTGTTGAATTAGATGGTGAAGTCCCTCAGGTGTAAGGTGCTCATCTGAGTTATAAAGCATTTCTAAAATCACTTCGCGCTGAATGGTGAATTTTAAGCCATTAGCTTTTAGAAGCAGTTTGAAATCAGCTAACAGTTTATTGTATTCAACGGTACGTTCTGTGAAATCTGTATAAGAACTCATTATTTATTTCCCCTTTTTAGAGTCAGAGCTGATTTTTTCTTCATTAGATGATGAATTGGTATCACTATCATTGTTGTCCATTAAAGCGGTTACGTCATCCGTCTCAATGTGCAAAATAAAATCTCCAGTTACAAACATAGGCTCAAAAAAGAAGCTATTTTCCATTTTTTCTCCGAAATTTTCTCGAATCGCCGTGACACTGAAAAGAGCATAAACGATAATGGAGAGGATAAAGAAAAATTTACTGCTCCCGATGATAAAACCTAAAATTCGATCGAGGGGCCCTAATCCGCTCATTGCACTTAGCTTTTTAAACCCTGCGCCCAATGACACCATTAAAAGCCAAAATATTCCCAATGCAAAAATAAAACCGACTAAATTGACAGCCGTAGGTGTTTCAAAATGAAAAAATGTATCACTCAAGAATTTTCCGATGAGACCGCCGAGATGTGAAGCGACAAAAACCCCTCCGACGATTCCGGCCAAACCGAAGACTTCTTTGGAAAAGCCGTTTAATAGCCCTTTGAGTCCTAAAAGTAAAACGATTGATCCTACGGCAACGTCAAAATAATTCAAATCCATCAAAACTCCATTTCCAAACGATCTTTACCATTGTTTTTTGCGCGGTAGAGGGCTTTGTCTGAACGATCGATAATCGTATCGATGCTATCACCCAAAAGGACTTTTGTTAAACCGATACTGAGAGTAACGGGTATTTGCTGGTTTTGAAACAATGGTTTGTTGTTGCGACAAAGTGAGAGAAGCCGTTCTGCTACCAATTTTGCACCCTCCAAATCGGTGCGGTTGAGAACAATAATAAACTCTTCCCCTCCGAAACGATAAACACGATCTCCGTCACGCAGCGCTTTTTTAAAGAGTTTAGCAATAAAAATCAGAACTTTATCTCCGGCGATATGGCCGAAACGATCATTGATCAGCTTAAAATTGTCAATGTCAACCATTAAAGCAAAAATTTCAAAATCCAGTTTCTCTTTTTCCAAAATAACTTTTAAATGTTCTTGGAGTGCATAACGGTTAAACGTTTTGGTTAAAGGATCGAGAGAAGTTTTCATTTCCAAGGTTTTGACTTGTTCCAACAAACCATTGATTACCTCATTTGCACGAGACACTTCGCTGCTAAGGTGATATTGAATATCGCTAAACTTTTCGGTAATTTTTTCAAAATCGATTAGCGAAGCGGCTGTCGTTTCATGGATCAATTCAGCCTGTCTTTCGCTGATTTCTTCTATTTTTTCATTGGTTTGAGAATACGATTCAATACTTATTCGGGCAAGTTCTTTGTACTCTTCGGTAGAATTGTTGCGGTACGCTAAAAGATCAAATTCACCCGAGGCATAAGCATCAAGCACTTCATGTGTTGCATTAGCAATGAGCTCGGCAAACTCTGTTGGATCTATCGTTGATTGTTTGTTGCTTAATGACTCTAGTTGAACTGAGAGTTCTTTGCAAAAATAGATTAGTAAAGGATTCACTTGGTTGGTATCCACCATATTACCTTGATTGCATATATTTGAGATGCATTGAAAAAGCCCTTTTTAATCATCAAAAAGGGCAAAACAGAACTCTCTAAAAGTAATGCCATTATACTTTTTCAAACATAAATATAACTTTTGCTCTGCTCAATCAGTCCCATTTTAGGATAAAAGGATAAAATTCGTCCACTAACAATTAAGGTGCGAAAGCACTCAGGAGATGATATGAGCACATGGAGCCGATCAAGCTGGAGAGAAAAACCGATCAAACAGCAACCAACCTATCCCGATCAAAAGCTATTAGAAGAGGTTGAATCAAAACTTCGTAACTATCCACCGCTCGTATTCGCAGGTGAAGCTCGTAACCTCAAGAAAAGTTTAGCCGATGTGTGTGAAGGAAAAGCTTTCTTGCTCCAAGGGGGAGATTGCGCTGAGAGTTTTTCAGAGTTCCATGCGCACAATATTCGTGATACATTCAAAGTAATGATGCAAATGGCAGTTGTAATGACATTCGCAGGCGGTGTTCCGGTAGTTAAAGTAGGGCGCTTGGGCGGTCAGTTTGCTAAGCCTCGATCTTCGGATTTTGAGAGTGTGGATGGTGTGAGTTTACCGAGTTATCGTGGTGATATCATTAATGGTGCAGAGTTCAGTGAACTCGCTCGTGTCCCTGATCCGAACCGTATGATTCAAGCCTACAATCAATCTGCAGCAACATTGAATCTTCTACGCGCGTTCGCATCAGGTGGATTAGCAGATTTGCATCAGGTTCATGCATGGAATCTTGGGTTTGTGGGTCAAAATGAGATGACTAAAAAATACGATGAACTTTCACGTCAAATTGATGATTCACTTCGCTTTATGGCTGCATGCGGCATTACATCAGAGAATTATCGAACATTGCGTGAAACTGATTTTTATACCTCTCATGAAGCACTCCTTTTGAGCTATGAAGAGGCGTTTACACGCCAAGATTCATTAACCGGTGATTGGTATGATGTATCGTCTCACATGCTTTGGATCGGCGATCGTACCCGTCAGCTTGATGGGGCACACGTTGAGTTTATGCGCGGAATTAAAAATCCGATTGGTGTAAAAGCAGGACCTTCTATGGATCCAGAAGATTTAATCCGATTATGTGATATTTTGAACCCTGAAAACGAAGCGGGACGATTGAATGTTATTGTCCGTATGGGAGCTGATAAAGTTGGTGATGGAATGCCTGCACTTATCCGCGCGATTGAGCGTGAAGGTAAAAAAGTACTTTGGAGCTGTGATCCGATGCATGGGAATACTATTACCAGCAATGGATACAAAACACGTCCGGTAGAGCAGATTCTAAAGGAGATGAAACAATTTTTCCAAGTTCATAAAGCTGAAGGTACTTATGCGGGCGGAGTTCATTTGGAAATGACCGGTAAAAATGTGACCGAGTGTTTAGGAGGATCGTTCGAGATTACTTCGGATAACCTCAAAAGCCGTTACCACACTCATTGTGATCCACGCTTGAACGCTGACCAATCTCTAGAATTGGCATTTTTGATAGCTGATACTCTCAAAGAGGCACATCGCTAATTTGTCATTCCCGCGAAGGCGGGCGAAGTGCCCGCAAGGTGAATCCAGCTTTTATTATTAGGGATGGATTCCTGGATTAAGTCCGAGGATGACGAAATATTAATCAAAATATTTTTTATCTCTTCTGGCACTCCGGACAGGTTCCCGAAATCACAATAGATACTTCATCTGCTTTGTAATGACTGATATCCATGGATGTTTTTAATAAGCTATTCGGATTAAACGGGATATCTTTCAGCTCACCGCAACACTTGCACATAACATGAGCATGAGCCTCTTTTTCAATCTCATATTTGGTTTTTTGCCCCGGAATTTTTATTTCACGAATTAGACTGACATCCATCATGGTATGAATATTTTTATAGAGTGTTGCTAGCGATATTGAGGCAAACTTTTCACGAATCGCTTGATATAAATCATCGATATTAATATGTCCTCTATGGTGCATAAGGTCAATAATTGCCATACGTTGAGGCGTCGCTTTAAGCTGATGTTGTTTGAGTAGGTGTTCATATTTCATAATACATTATTATAATCAATTCCAAGGCAGATATTCCATAAAAAAGAGGAGGAGAGGTAAGAATTGAAATAATTTTTAAGTTTCCCCCTAAAAAAGGGGAAGGTTTAAAGTGATTCTATAATCCGTATGAGTTCATCAGGTTTATTAGAATATTGCAATGCAATATCTTTACTGATTAATTTTTTACGTAAAAATTCAACAATTTCCTGCGTTTGGGTTGTCATACTTGTTCCCGTTTGGTTGAGCTGCATTTGGGAATAGAGCTGATGAACTTTATCTTCACGAATTAGATTTGAAATTGCAGGATTAGTAATCATCACCTCTTGGGCTGCGATACGTCCTCCTCCGATTTTCGGGAGAAGTGCTTGAGAGATTACTGCAATTAGTGAAGTAGAGAGCTGTGCTCGAACCTGAGGCTGTTCATCACCTCCGAATACGTCGATGATACGGTTGATAGTTTGCGGAGCAGAGTTGGTATGGAGGGTACCAAAAACTAAGTGACCGGTTTCCGCAGCGGTGAGTGCAGCGGTGATGGTCTCTTTATCCCGCATCTCCCCGATTAGGATTACGTCCGGGTCTTCACGCAATGCATATTTAAGTGCCGCAGAGAAACTTTTGGTATCGGTTCCGATGTTACGGTGAGAGAAAAGCGATTTTTTATTGGTGTGAACAAACTCGACCGGATCTTCAACAGTAATAATATGGCGGGCTTCATTCATATTGATTTCATTCAACATAGCCGCTAGAGTGGTTGATTTACCACTACCGGTAGGACCCGTGACGAGGATTAACCCTTTTTCTCGCTTGATGAGTTCTTTAAAGATTTTTTTCGCGTTCAAATCATCCAGTGAGGGGATGGTAACTGGAATAATACGAAAGGCACATGCGATATCATCCATGGTTTTATAGTAGTTGGCACGAAAGCGGCCGACATCAGGGATAACGATTGAAAAGTCGAGCTCATTGGCCTCTTCAAACGCCTTTTTTTGCTTTTCGGTGAGGAGAGAGTAGCCCATTTCTTCAATATCACGACCATCTAAAACGGGTAAGTTAAGGGCAACAAGGCGTCCATCAATCCGAATTTGAGGTTCAGAACGGCTGACGAGGTGAAGATCTGATGCTTTGTAAGCAACAACACTTTTGAGGAGTTTATAAATATCTAATGCTGGATTCATGAGAGTAATATTCCTTCGTACTGAGATGGTTCAAATCCGACAATGAGTTTATCATTAAACTCAATGATAGGACGCTTAAGGAGGAGGTTGTGGTTGCTCATCCACTCAATTTTACCGCTATCATCCAAATCGTATCCTTTGAGACCTAAAGTACGATATGTCGTCCCTTTGGTGTTTAGAAGGATCGAAAGGGGCACTTGTGCCGTCCAAGATTCAATTTTTTCACGAGAAACGGGAGTGATTTTAAAATCATGAAAAGTATATGCCAAACCATGGGTATCCAAAAATTTTAGGGCTTTTTGAACACTTCCGCAGCTTTTAATCCCGTAAATATGTGTCATCTTTTACTCAATAATTTTCGGTACGATAAAGAAGTGGTCTTGGGAATGGGGCGCATGGGCTAAAATATCATCGCTAATGGAGCCATCAACATTTCCGATATCTTCACGCAGCTGAGTCGGACTTTCAGACATCGCAAATGTTGCTTCTACACCATCTGTCGGTAGTTCAGAGAGATTGTCGACAAAAGAGACGATTTCACTAAGCTGCGATATCATCTCTTCACGGTGCTCTTGAGGAATTTCCAAGTATGAGAGCTTTTCTAAACGTTGTAATAGTTTTTCATCAATTTGCATGGTTAACCTAAGTCGTGATAAATTTATGGAAATAATTGTACCCTAAAAAAAGGTTTACTAAACTTTAACGTAGGGTGAGATATTATTACCCAATTAATGAGCAGTAACAACAGGAGCCGTTTTGAGTCTAAAAGAGAATATGGAAGCCCTTAAAGAGGAGCTAAGTTCTGAAGAGAAATTTTTTGAAAGTGCTGTAAGGACGGAACGTTTCGTCAAACAGTATCAAAAACCTTTGATTGCGGTTGTCGCTGCATCTTTATTAGCCGTTGCAAGTGCTATCGGATATCAAGCTTATACAAATGCAAAAATTGAAAGTTCAAATGCTGCTTTTAATATTTTACTGACTAACCCTAATGATGCAAAAGCGGAACAAACACTTAAAAATGATAACCCTGAATTGTATGATGTGTGGAAACTCTCTCGCGGGATCGCTCAAAACGATGTAACGATTCTCGAAGGGCTTAAAAAATCAGAAGCGTTCGGTGTTGCCGATATCGCAACGTATGAAGCGGCCGCTATTAAAAATGACACATTGTCTCTAGAACAATACACGAAAAAGCAAGGTGCTCTGTATAAAGATCTTGCACTCTTGGAGCTAGCCGTAGTTTCTATTGAAAAAGGTGATACGGCGGCTGCACATCAAAAAATTGCTCAGATCAGCGAAGAATCACCTCTTGCACAAGTTGCCGCATCTCTTTCACACTACGGAGTAAAATAATGAAATTAATACCATTGGTACTCTCTGTCAGTGCTCTTGTCCTCATAAGCGGATGTTCACACAAAGAGGTTTATAAACCTGAAAACGTTAAAGGTGAATGGCGTAATGCTGGACACTTAAGTGCCTCTATCTCTCAAACAACTCAATCCGCTGCATTATTGAAAAATGGCCGTTTGTTGACAAAAGAGGGTGAGAAAAATATTCAAATACCAGAATCGTACCGACTTCTAAATGCAAATGATGGATGGATTATTACCGTAAGTCCTGAGGGGAATCTTGTCCTTTTTCCAGAAGACGGCAGCGATGCGAAAGTAACGTTTGAGTTTAAACGCCAAGTAGCTGCAGCTAGTATTCAAAACGATACCGTTGCTATTTTATTTAGCAATAATGAAATGGCGATTTATTCGTTAGAGTCAAAAAAACTCCTTTTTAAAGAACCCTCAAATGCACCTATCGCGGTTGATGCACGCATTGCTAATCCTTATTTCCTGAAAGAATTGGTACTCTTTTTAACTCTTGATGGCAAAATTGTTATTGTGAACTCAGAGACCAAAAAAGTTCTACGTTCGGTTGTTGTCAGCTCAGATGAATATTTTAACAATATTACCTATATGAATGTTATTGATAACAATCTTCTAGCGTCAACCGGCACTGCCGTTTTGGCTCTTTCTCAAAAAGAGGCGCGCGAAAAATATGAGATCCGCAATATTGCTTATACGGCGGATGGAATTTGGCTTACAACAAAACAAGGTGAAATTATCGCACTTAGTCCGACACTACAGTTCAAAGCGAAAAAGAAATTTCCGTTTGCTCACTTTGTAGGTATCAGTGTTCAAAACGATCGTGTCTATGCGTTGGAACAAGAGGGTTATATGATCGCTTTGACTAAGAACCTATTAGCCTATGATGTGTATGATGTGGATATGGATAGTGATAACAAAATTTTCTTAGGTGATGGACGTTTTTATTTTGACGACCGCTATATCAATATCAAATAATGTCGAAAGAGCTTGAGGCTTTTCTCGAATACATAACCGTAATCAAAGCGTTGAGTCCTCGAACGATTGAGGCTTATCGCCGTGATTTGGATGAAATTGAACATTTCTCACACAAAAGCCTTACGGAGATTGATTCCAACACTGTTTTTCGTATTCTTGGCTCTATCTCCAATAAACGGACACTCAACCGAAAACTCTCTGCTTTTAATTCGTTTCTCGATTTTTGTCACCGCAGTCGTTTTGATTCGGCTTCCTCCAAATTTTCTCTCTCCAAAGTGCCCAAAAATCTCCCTAAATATCTCCCGTTTGAGACTATCCAATCGGGGCTTAAAATGGTAGATCGTAGCGAATGGATAGGGTTACGCGATTATGCACTCCTCCTTTTTTTATATGCGACGGGTGTACGGGTCAGTGAGTGTTTAATGGTGGAAGAGGGGGATATAGAGGGTGAGTGGCTCCGTATCCGTCATGGTAAAGGGGAAAAGGAGCGATATGTTCCGATTGCTCCAGAGGCACTAAAGGCTTTACGCGCATACCAAGAAGCATCCCCGTATCAGAATCGCCCCCATCTATGGCTTAATTATCGAGGTGAGCCGCTGAGCCGTATTTCCGCCTTTAAAATCACCCAAAAATATATGGATGTTTCGCCCCATACATTGAGGCATTCGTATGCAACGGCACTGATTCTCGGCGGGGCTGATCTTCGTGTCGTCCAAGAACTGCTCGGACATGCGTCGTTGCTCACGACTCAGATTTACACCCATGTTCAAAAGCAAAATCTTCAAGAGACGGTGCTACACTATCATCCCATGTCAAAGGATTTGAAATGATTTTATGCGACATCGGCAATACCTCGGTTGATTTGTTTAGAGATGGAAAACGAAGCAAGTTTCGTGTCGAGGATTTTGATCCCGTGATACTCCAAGATAGCGTCTATTTTGTCAGTGTCAATTCAGTGTTTAATGAACGTATTCGAGACTATACGAATTGGCATGATCTACGGGGATTCATCGATTGGGATAAATATTATCCGACGATGGGGATTGATCGGATAATGGTGTGTGAAGCGATAGATAATGGAGTGGTCGTTGATGCGGGGAGTGCTATTACGGTAGATGTGATGGATGAGGGGATTTATAGCGGTGGATTTATCTCTTTGGGGCTCCGCGCGGCAGAGGAAGCGTATGGGAGACTCTCACCTGCACTGGAGATGTCATTTAACTTTGAGGTAGATTTGGCTAAAATGGCGAAAAATAC
>CAZKJU010000076.1:0-11173 GCA_964553185.1 uncultured Sulfuricurvum sp. | reverse complement strand
ATTATCAACGCCAATGCGGCAGAATTGGTGCGTGAGTTCTCTACAATGACTCAAATTCCTGCCGTTGAAACTTTTATGGCGCGCGGGACACTTCGATTTGATGATCCGTTGCTTATTTCGATGCTTGGTATGCACGGTTCGTATGCGGCAAACATGGCAATGAGTGAGACCGATTTGGTTATCGGTTTAGGTGCACGTTTTGATGACCGTGTTACCGGAAAGCTCTCAGAATTTGCGAAAAATGCGCAGATCATCCATGTTGATATCGACCCTGCAAGTATTTCAAAACTGGTTAATGCCCATTTCCCGATTGTTGGGGATGTTAAAAATGTATTGGAGCAAATGATTCCTCTCGCAAAAGAGCAAGTTGACCCTAAACGTTACGAGGCATGGCACAACACGATTGCAAATTTCAACAAACTCCATCCTCTCTCGTATAAAGAAGAGGGTGATCGTTTGAAACCTCAATGGGTTGTTGAACGTATCGGTCAGCTTTTGGGGGATGGAGCTAACATCTCTACCGACGTTGGACAGCATCAAATGTGGAGTGCACAGTTTTATCCCTTTACCCGTCCTCGTCAATGGATAAGCTCAGGCGGTCTTGGTACGATGGGATTCGGTTTCCCTGCGGCTATGGGTGTGAAACGCGCCGATATGGATCGTGTCAGTATTAACATCACGGGTGATGGTTCTATTTTGATGAATATTCAAGAGTTGATGACAGCGGTTGAGTATAAACTTCCAGTTATCAACGTTATTTTGAATAACAACTTTTTGGGAATGGTTCGTCAGTGGCAAACGTTGTTCTATGATAAGCGTCACTCATCAACAGATTTATCAATGCAGCCCGATTTTGTGAAACTCGCCGAAGCATTCGGCGGGGTAGGGTATCGTGTTACGACGAAAGAGGAATTTGATGCTGCTCTCAAAGATGCGGTTGAAAAAAATGTGGTTGCAATTATCGATGTCGTCGTTAATCGATTTGAAAACGTTTTACCAATGGTTCCTGCAGGCGGGTCATTGTTTAATATGATGTTAGAGTATAAGGAAAAATAATGATGGAACAGACAGAACGCCGCGTTATTTCCGTTATCGTAATGAATGAAGCAAGTGTACTCTCGCGTATCGCAGGGTTGTTTTCAGGACGTGGATACAATATCGAATCGCTGACAGTGGCTCCGATTCCTGAGAGTAAATATTCTCGCATCACTATCGTAACCGCAGGATCGGTTCGTGTGGTAGAGCAAATTACAAAACAGCTTCATAAACTGATTCCGGTTCTAAAAGTCTATGAACACGCCGATTTGGTTGAAACTGAAATGGCAATGGTTAAAATTCCAATGTCTGAATCACTTGGGGATATTGAAGCGTTGACTCATGCTTACAATGGACGTATCGTCGATGTTGGAAGCGACACTATGATTGTCATGGTGGCGGATGAACCATTACGTGTTTCTCATTTTCTAGATGCAATCAAACGGTTCCATCCAAAAGAGATCGTCCGAAGCGGTTCTGTCGCGTTAGAGAGATAGGTCTGATGAAGCTCAATGAAATTGCGGCATTTTTAGGATGTGCAGAGATTTGCGATTCGATCGAAATTACCGGTATGAATACCCTCAAAAATGCAATCGAAGGAGAGATATCATTTCTCTCTGATTCGAAATACGAAAAAGAACTCTCTGAGACCAAAGCATCGGCGGTTATTCTCCCAGCTGATAAAGCTCATTTGCTTCCCGCAGGTGTGGTTGTCCTCGCTTCAGATGAGCCGTATATGTCTGTGGCCCTTCTCTCAAAACATTTTGCTAAACCGATCCAAAGTAGTGAGATTTCTCCTGTTATTGGAGAAAATACGCGTATCTATCCGACAGCCTTTATCGAAAATGGCGCTAAAATCGGCTCAAATTGTACAATTATGAGTGGTGTTTATATCGGTGCTGAAGCGGTGATCGGAGATAATGTCATTCTCTATCCTAATGTCACGGTTTATCGTGATTGCGTGATCGGTAATCGTGTGATGATCCATGCCGGAACGGTTATCGGCAGTGACGGTTTTGGATATGCTCATACAAAAATGGGTGAACATATCAAGCTCTATCAAAACGGCAATGTCATACTCGAAGATGATGTAGAGATCGGTGCGAATACAACGGTGGATTGTGCAGTATTCGGCTCTACGATTATCAAGCAGGGGGCTAAAATCGATAATTTGGTTCAAATTGGACACAATTGTATTGTAGGTGAACACTCAATCCTCGTTTCACAATCAGGGTTGGCCGGTTCGAGTACATTAGGACGAAATGTGGTTATGGGTGGTCAAAGTGCAACGGCAGGACATCTCAGTATTGCACCATTTACAACCCTTGCAGCACGTTCCGGTGTTACAAAAAGTATCGCTCAAAAAGGGGTTTATAGCGGCTTTCCATTAATGGAACATAAACTTTGGCTGAAAATGCAGGCAAAACTTGCTAAAATGTTAGAATCTTAAGATTGAAGGGAAAACGGATGAAAATTGCAGTATTAGGTTTGATTTTACTTGGCACGTTGCTTTACGCTGAGGGAGAACCTGCTGAAATCCGTATGCCTGATATCGTTCTTGATGCGATAAAACACTGCGAATGTTTAAAAGAAAATGGTGCGTGTAACCCTAATGTTATCCGTATTAATGCTATCGAAGAGGCTCAACGTGCACAAGCGGCTGGATTTGCAGTTAACGGGCATTTGATTAAATGCGGTTCAGCAGAGCAATGCAGTGCGCAAGCGCAAGCTCTCATCGACGGTGGGATTACTAACCTCGATCTTGGACCCTATCAAATTAACTACAAATACCACCCAAACCCAATGCTTCATGAATATTTCGAAGATACGACTGCGAGAGAGTATGCAAATGGAATTTTGACTAAATTGGTTAAAAGTTTTGGCTACTCATGGGAAACATTAGGTCGTTATCACCACTTTAGTGCAACAGATCGCACCCGCAATGAGCGTTATTACCGCAAAATGTATGCTTTCATTTATGGAAATTCACCAAAATCACAAGGTGCAGAATAAACTTCCTTTTTTTAAGATTGCTTTAGCCAAAATCGGCTAAACTCTTCTATACTATAGTTAAAATAGGAGAGATTATGAGTTCTGGCGTAACCATTATTAAAGAGATTCCATTGGATGGAACCAAAAAAGGGATTATCTCTATCAGTAAAGTAGATGAACCATACGGTGCAGGAAGCGACAGTGTCGCGAGTATCGGGATTTCCTTATCTGGGGATGCTAAAAATCCAGAATGGAAAGTTCATCTTCCTATGGGAAATATTGATGCCGTTGTGGAAGCGCTGAAAAGTATCAAGTAGGTTCTAATCGTAGAGGGAAAATTTCGTTCGTGGTGAGCCTGTCGAACCATGAACCGTTTTACCCTTCGACAAGCTCAGGGTGAACGGTTTGGAAATTATTTCTTAGAAGCCACAAACGCGGCAATTCGTTTAATCCCCTCGCGAATACTTTCGATATCGGTTGCAAAGCTAAATCGGAAATACCCCTCAGACCCGAATCCTACACCCGGAACAACAGCAATCCCTTGTTCTTCGAGCAATTCTTTACAAAACTGCATTGAATCGTTGCTAACTTCTTTGATGTTTACAAACAGATAAAAAGCACCATCAGGTGAGAGGACAGAGAGGCCATCAATCTCATTGAACAATTTGACCGCTTCATCACGGCGTGCTTTAAATTGCACACGCATCGCTTCGATATCTGCATCTGCATCTCCGTTAAGCCCGACGATAGCTGCTTTTTGGGTGATCGAGTTGATATTCGAAGTACTTTGGCTTTGCAATTTTTTAGTTGCTTGGATAATTTCAGTATTGGCAGCAGCCATGTATCCAAAACGCCATCCTGTCATTGCTACCGATTTTGAGAGACCGTTAATGGTGATAGTACGTTGGAACATATCATCGCTAACGGCTGCGGCAGAGGTGAACTCGCCATCATAAATCAATTTCTCGTACATCTCATCACTTGCGACTATGACATTCGTCCCCTCTAGGACTTTGCCAAGTGCTGTGAGTTCTTCACGAGAGTAGACAGCCCCAGTCGGATTTGATGGAGAGGTGAGAATCAGCATTTTGGTTTTAGGGCTCAAAGCCGCTTTGAGTTGCTTCGGAGTGATTTTAAATCCGCTCGCATCGTTGGTCTCAATCTCGACCACGGTTCCGCCGCAATACATGACAAGCTCAGGATAGGTTACCCAATAAGGTGCCGGAATGATCACTTCATCACCCGCTTGGATCGTACATGCAAAGAGGTTATAGAGAGAGTGCTTTGCACCGTTGTTAGCGATAATTTGGTTCGCTTTGTACTCAAGGCCGTTATCACGTTTGAGTTTAAGTGCGATAGCTGCTTTAAGATCTGGAATTCCATCAACAGCAGTATATTTGGTAAAACCATCATTAATCGCTTTGATAGCGGCATCTTTGATCACTTGAGGTGTATCAAAATCAGGTTCACCGGCAGAGAAACTGAGGATATTTTTTCCTTGTGCTTTAAGCTCTTGTGCTAACGTTGAGATAGCAATGGTAATCGATTCGGAGAGTATATTGACGCGATCGGTTAACATGGGTGTACCCTTATAAAAAATTTCGGAATTATAACACGGCTGGCTTTAATTTTTACATCAGTTGTTGATTTAAAAACTGCGGTTTTCCGGTATGAAATCCTTGTGCATAGGTAATCCCTAAATCGGTGATATTTTGTAATATTTCTTCACTGGAGACGAACTCTGCTACGGTATCGATACCGATTCGGTGGGCAAAGTGGACAATCGCTTCGACGACGATTTTATGGCGAGGATTTTCATTGATCGATTTGATAAGTGATCCGTCGATTTTGAGAATATCAACGTTGAGTTTGAGAATATTTTCAAAGTTGGAATAACCGGTTCCAAAATCATCGATTGCGATCTTGGCACCGAGAGATTTCATGCGAGAGATGAACAAAGCAACTTCATCAAAGTTCTCAATCCCCTCAGACTCCAAAATTTCAAAGATGACACGATCGGCGGTACCGGTTTGTCGTAGGATATTTTCAATGGTAGCGACGGTACGGCTATCTAGAATATCACTTCCTGAGAGATTGATCGAAAACTGTTCATGCCGCGCGGCAAAGAGGTTGCACGCCTGATAGACAACTTCTTGGGTAATGTGATGGTACAGTTTGGTTTTTTGGGCAATGGGCAAAAAGTCATATGGGGCGATTAGAGAATCGTCTTCATTTTTGATCCGGACCAACGTTTCAAATTTTTCGATTTTTCCGGATAGTGTTGAAACGATCGGCTGATACTGGCACACAATACGATGTTCAACTAAAGCTTGACGAATACGAGCCGACATTGCGATATTGGCTTGATATTGCTGTTCAATCCCCTCAGATTGATCATATACGGAGAAAGGTTGTTTTGTACTGCGTGCTTTGTTGAGGGCAACATCGGCATGAATGAGAGGCTTGTCACTATCGATGGCGATACCGACAGTGGCACGAACGTGAACGGTCTCATCTGCAATCATAAAAAGTTTTTCACTTAAAAGGGAGAGTAGCATTTCAATGTTATGGCGAAACTCAGCTGGTGTACTCCCCTGTTTGAGCCGAAAAGCAAACTCATCACCGCCGAGGCGATAAGGGTAGAGTTTCATCTCAACAAGCCAGTGTGCGATTTGACTGAGTAGCCAGTCTCCGGCATCGATACCGAAGAAATCGTTGATCTCTTTAAAATCATCAATATTTAAAATGGCAACTGTATTGGTTGGTTTTGTGGATAAATCTTCTTGAAGTTTGAGTCGGTTAGGGAGTGAAGTAAGATTGTCAAAATAAAGATGACGTGTCGCTTCATGGGTTTGTTCGGCAATTTTGATTTCAAGGTTTTTATTGATGGTTTCGATTTCGTGTGAATAGTTCCAAACACTTTCCTGCATTACTTTAAATGCATGAATGATTTGTGAAAATTCACGTTGAGCGTAGGGGATATCAAAGGTGATTTTTTCCCCTGGTTTGAAATTTCGAACTTTTTTTGCGATGAGTTTAATCGGTAATAAGAGACGGTTAATCCAGATTAGCATAATCCAAAGAATGACAAAAACAGACAATGCAATCCATCCATATAGGGTATAAAAACGATCCATAGTTTTACTGAATTCTTCCCCTGAATAAGTGAGGGTAATGGTGCCGATCGGTTTGAGAGAGGAGGGTTCCATCAGATTTTTAGAAATTTTGATCGTTTCATAAGATGATGCAGATCCATACTGGTGGTAATCCAGTACACTTTTGCCATTACCATCAGTGATTTGAAGGGCAATAACTTCATCGAGCCGAGTAATAGAGGAGAGTTTATTTCCCATATCTTTGACCCCTAAAAACAGTGAGAGTGAGATAGATGGCTCGACCGCATCGATCAGCAATTCAGCCTTCTCTTTTTGGGTACTCATAGTTAAATCACGGACGATGATAAAGGTAACAAGTGTGATCGTCGCGAAAATAATCAGAAAGGTAGCAACCAGTGTAATAAAGAGTTTACTGGAGAGACGAGCATTTTTAAAACGGTTCATTCGGTAAGTCTCGCAATCTGAAATAAAGTATCGTTAAATCGAAATTTACCCTCTTTGAGGGTTGTTTTGTTGATATAGATGATGGTAGATCGTTCTATGGCAATTGAACCTAATATCCCTTCATCGAGGTCTGAAACGTCGTATGAGAAAGTCGGTATACTGTTCTCTATCCCCCAAGAAGCTATTTTTTTCGTTGAGGGAGTCCCCATTTTGGTCAAATAGACAAAAGAGATATCACGGCGTGATAATAATTCTTCTGACGAAAGGACAATCGTATCAAAAGTGATATTAGCTACTTTACCATTATGGGTCTGATCGATCCCATAGGCAATGTTTTGAGCCATTTTTTTCCGATTTCCTTCGTATACGATGGCCAATAGTGATTTGCTAGACGAGCCCTTGGTCGCTATGCGTGTATTCAAAGCCATGATTTTTGGGATCATTTTGATGTGCGCATCAAGTAACAGTGTATCTTCCGCATGTACGGTGAGAAATGTAATGAAAAAAAGAACCAAAAAGCGCATCAAAATTTGAATCCTGAGCGGAGCCAAAAGGTTCGACTTTCTATCGGATAATCATCGACATAGGTACCGGATGGAGATGGATAGCGGACAATCGTATTGCCGATATTGTCAATGATCCCTTGAATATACCACCCGCTGACTTTATTAAGCCCCCATCCAAAAGAGAGATTGAGCGTATTATAATCTTCGAGTTTGTCCCGTGGATCATTACACGCACGTTTTTTGGTTCCCGTATAATTCCACATCGTTCCGAGGGTGATATTTTCATTTAGATCGTAGCTGTATCCGGCTTTGATCAAATGAGATGCGGTATTAGAAATTTCACAGCTGTTACCGTAGATGTTTTCTCCGGTACCGTGAAGATAACTGTAGGAGAGTTGCAGTGCGTCATCACCATTAAAACTGCCGCGTAATTCGGTTTCTCCCCCTAGTATCTTGTTTTTTCCGTAATTTTGAAAAACATTATTTTGATCACGGAGGATTTGTTGTTCGTTTTGAAGATAGAATAGATTAATCCCTGCCGTTAAATTGTTGTTCAACTTACGTAAATATTGGGTTTCAATCGATTGTACATGCTCATGTGTTAGGTTTGGGTTACCTGTAGCATAGGGACTTGGTGTAACGTACATCTCCTGAAAGGATGGGTATCGTACACCGCTAGCTATCATTAGTTTGAAAATATCAATACGGGTAGGCTGATACAACAATGCAGCACGTCCATAAGTATGGGAATCGACATCGGAAGTGAGCATTTTACCTATTGTCAAGGCTAGGGCAAGGTGTTCATTGATGTCGATGTTATCCGAGAGATAGAGGTTGGTACTTTGCCGTGAGGCTTGATCAGCGTAGATAAAAGGGCTACTGGTGGTATAGTCTTGGATACCTAGAGCTGGTATTTTATTTCCAATTGTTTTCATATCCACCGCTTCATGCCAGGATGATTCGATACCAGCACTGAGACGATGTGAGTCAATTCCATTGTAATGTAGGATGGCACTGCCGCTAAGGCGGCGAAACTTGACCATCAGTGAAGCCCAATAGCCGTCGGTAAATATACTGTATCCTTCGGGAAGGGCACGAGCATCACTTTTCCAACTATCTTCCATAATCGATGTTTTGAGTTCGATATCAGATGTTGAATTTAGGACAAAAGTATATTTGCCCTGTAAATACCAGGATGGTTGTTGAAGCTGCCCCTCTGGATTGGGTATTGCGTTGAGATTTCCGAATGCGCTGTCACTTTTGTATTGATTAATTCGACCCTGAAGCTCAAAATGATTATAGGTGTAGGTGGCACCGACTCCTGTATGCTCCATCCCTAAATGGACATAATCAGCAGGGCTTATCGATGCGTCATAACTGTCTTTGACTTTGATAGGTGTTTGTTGTTTATGGCGATGCCCAAAAGCATCGAGGGAGAGTCTCCAATCTTTACCGCTGTAACGGCTCCATCCGCCGGCGGCTATAGCATTGTTACTGCCGATCGAACCATATAACGCCCCTTTTTGGTTGCTGAGAGAATCGCTGTTTGAGCGAGTGATCACATTGATGGTTCCGGCGTAACCGTTAACCCCTTCGATAAAACTTCCAGAACCTCGAACCACTTCGATACGATCTATCAGCTCAATCGGTATATCCAGATAAGCATTGAAATTACTAAAGAGTGAATCATTTAAAACAACTCCGTCGATGACGAGTGTTGATTGCCCATAAGCAGTTGGATTCGAACCGCGAAAAATAGGAGTGCGATTATTCATGGTATTGGTTGCCATGTCGATTCCCGGAACGAGTTTTAAAGCTTCTCCCAGCGTTCTTACCCCGAATTTAGTGAGATCGTCTCCCCGTAATACAGAGAGTATAAACGGTTGGTAATCGATATTTTGATTGTTTTGTGTAGCAATTTGAGTAGTTTGACTTATGTCCTCATTCAAAGAGGTAATAATAGGTAGGTCATTAGCGTGTAATGTAAGGGCGATGAGGGAAATGGTGTAAATAGATAATTTCAATGGATTCCCTTAATATTTTAGCGTGTCATTGTTGCTAAAGGAAGTTTAAAGGAGACTAAATAAACAAGTGAAAACATGCTGCTTACGGGGTTAGGTGTAACTTTTTGAAAAATAACAATGAGTTATTATTTTTATATTAATAAAATAAAACAAAAATGATGTTTTAATCGATTTTATGAGATTATCTATGTATCGCGTATGGGAACAAATGATGTAATAACTATTAATAAAATCATTAAATCGTCTTATATTATTTATTTATTTCAAAAAAGTATAAGATATTTTAAAATGTGATAAAAGTGTGACAGAAAAGGTGATAAAAAGCTATCAATGTGATGTGGTATTTTACTATAATTTCACTACTAAAAATATTATAAAAAGTGAAATCCAGATGGCTCATCAAAAAAATCAAAAAAATAATAAAGTCGATATGACAGATAAAAAAAATGAGCATGCTCTACTTTCAAACAATTTTAATGATAAAGACAGTGATAACAACTCGGATTATACTAAAAAAAAGAATCACCATAATCAAAAAGATCACCGTCATGATCAGCACGATAAATCTGAGCATACCCATCAAAATCCTCGTCATGATACTAAAAATGAATCAACTTTTTATATTATGGATGATAATGGAACAATAAAACGTCTTTGTGAATCATCATGGCTGAGCGAGGATGGTTTATCAGTTAACATCGCTGATCTTTTAGACGGTAAACAGCTACTGATCGGATACACGATACCATCGAGTTCAATGATGAGCTTGGGGGATTTACTGAGTATGACGAGTATCATCCAGCAAGGGTTCAGTATGAACGAATTGCCGATGTTCAGCCTCCCAAGCGGAAACGATACGTCGATCAATGATATGTCGGCAATGATGAATTCGATGATGTCAATGTTCATGGGTTCAGGAATGACCTCGACCAACGGTATGCCACTGGATATGAGCCAAATGAGCGGACCGTTCATGAGTATGATGGAAAGCTTCATGAGCGGTATGGAGTCCATGCCGATGGACGAGTTCATGGGGATGATGGATACCATGATGAACGTCATGATGAATAGCGGCATGATGGATACCATGAGCCAAATGGCATCGAAGATGATGGAGATGATGGACGGTATGATGAGTGCCATGCCAATCACCCAGTTCGGAAACATGATGGGCGTCATGATGGACACGTTCAGTGAACAAATGGCGAGTTCAGAGGATCCATTCGTCGATATGGCGAACACGATGGGATCGATGATGTACTCATTTATGGACGGAATGACAGGTAACGTGAGTGAGCATCCAGCCCAAGAGTTTGCCCTCACAATGGGAGAGATGATCAACCAGTTTATGGTGGGGCTGACCGGAGGAAACGAGAATCCTGCCCAAGCACTGGGTGATATGATGGGATCGATGATGGGAAGTATGATGTCAGGAATGACAGGAGACACCACCGCACCATTGCAAAGCTTCACCACCATCATGAGCGATATGATGAGCCGATTCATGAGTGATATGAGCTCCTCCATGACAAGCGTCATGGATCCAATGATCGATATGATGAATACGATGATGAACACAATGGACGGCAATATGGCAGTGATTGCATCGATGTTCGATACAGCGAATGGAACGATGCAAAGCATGATCGAGCAAAGTCCACTGTACATGGAGACGATTCTGAGACTTTCCGATGATATCGGAGCGATGGCAGATCGAATAGGGGATATGGCCGATCGTATCGTAGAGACACAGGTGATTCAGAGCCCGAACTTCCTAGAGACCCAAGCTAACGCGATGAACTTGATCGAGATGATGATGTCTCAGCCCCAAGAGATTCAGAACATGGCAGGGTTTGAGAGCCTCATGAGCAATCTCACCAAAGCGACCGATGCGATGGGACTCCTCTCCGAAGCGATCGATCAGAATGCAATGCAAATTCTCCCAAGCAATCTTTACACGATGAGCAGTGAAGGGGGAATGCTCAAACTGAGCGAACTTCAATGGCTGAGCGAGGATGGTTTATCAGTTAACATCGCTGATCTTTTAGACGGTAAA
>CAZKJU010000075.1:10917-11256 GCA_964553185.1 uncultured Sulfuricurvum sp. | reverse complement strand
AATCTCCAATATGATGCACTTCTAGCTACCAAAAACAGTATCATCAATGAAATCAATGTTCTTAAGCAAGAGATCAAAGACGAGCAGATCAAAAAGCACAAAAATGAGCTTCACCTTGCTGAACTCTCTGCAAAACTCGAAGAAAATGGCCGTAAAAGCGGTGAAGTTAAAACTGAACGTGAAATGAAATCACTTCAACTTGAAGAAGAGATTGCTAAAGAGCAAGTTAGTGGTGTTATCACAGAAATTTTAGCTGCTGCTAAAGAAGAAGGAGAATTACAAAAAACTGCTTTTGTTTCTTACCAAGAAAGATTTGCTTCATTAAAAGCAAAAGGTTTC
>CAZKJU010000075.1:0-10907 GCA_964553185.1 uncultured Sulfuricurvum sp. | reverse complement strand
TTTTGCTAATGAAGAGATTGAACGTTTGGAAAAATTGATCGATCACAAACAAAGCAAAATTGATGAGCTAGAAAACAAAGCTACTGAAATCGAAGGTACTCTTTCAACCGTAAAAGCGGATGTTGATGTTAAATTAGCACGTATTGATGAAGAGCGCAAAGAAGTTTTCGGACGTAAAGAGGCATTGGTCGGTGCGATGAACCAAAAAGGGTTGTCGTTTTACCAAAAAATCCGCCGCTGGGCGAAAAATACGACAGCCGTACCGGTACGCAATCAAGCGTGTATGGGATGCTATATGGCGATCAGCGATAAAGTCTACAGCGACGTTATCAAAGGTGAAGAGATTACAATGTGTCCACACTGCGGTCGTATTTTATTCTTAGAGCCTTCTGACGCTATCGGTGCGTAACGCTCTCTTCGACCTTTTTTATACAGCGGTTTCGGCGTTATTTTACGTCGTAGCGCTTCCCCTTCTTATCCTCTTTTCATTCAAAAAGAAATATCGTGATTCACTTCCTTCCCGTTTTTTCGGTATTAAAAATCCCCCTTTTCAACCTCATGATATTTGGTTCCATGTTTGCTCACTCGGAGAAGCAAAAGCGATTGCACCGATACTGGAGAGATTAAGGGATAAACGTATCGCGATCAGCGTTATCACCCATACGGGATATGAAGCGGCATCGAAATACGTTGCACAAGTGCGGTATTTGCCGTATGAACTATGGCTATGGTTTTGGATAGAGCGGCCTAAAACGGTAGTGATACTCGAAGCAGAGTTTTGGTATCTCCTTTTTCGTCTTGCACGCACACGCGGAGGGAAGGTGATAGCTCTTAACGCTCGTATCAGTGATCGAAGTTTTCCGAAATACTATCGTATGCATTGGTTCTATCAAATTTTGTTGTCGCAATGCGATCGTATTTTTTGCCAAAGCAGTGAAGATATGGCGCGTTTTATCGCTCTGGGTGCCCGTAATGTCGAAGTGGTCGGGAATATCAAACTCGCACAAAAGATTGAAGCTACCAAAGAGTATCCGAAGCCGCAGGGGACGATCATCGTCGCCGCAAGTACCCATGAGGGAGAAGAGGAGGGGATCATCCGAGGGTTTATTGCGTATCGTGAACATAATACCTCCGCTCGCTTGCTAGTGGTTCCTCGCCATCCCGAGCGATTTGCCAAAGTGGGGGAATTGATAACACGCACTGCCCCACAGATGAGTTTTGGACGATGGAGTCAATCCAAAATATTGGAGAATGATATCACCCTTATCGACGCAATGGGGGAATTGAACAACCTCTATGCTATCAGCGATGTTGCGATTTTGGGGGGAGCTTTCGCTCCTATCGGGGGACATAATCCGCTCGAACCGGCGACATTCGGGTGCAAGATTATTAGCGGCGAGGAGATGTTTTTACAGCGCGAGCTATTTAAATACGTCTCGCATGTACAGTTTACGTCATTGGAAGGTATTGCCGAAGTATTGAGAAATGCGGAAACTTTGCCCCCTTCTCAGATTGAGGGGAGCGTTGATTTGGAAAGAGTAATCGAATATTTGCGCTAAAGGGGAAAATTATTTGGTTTAATTTGCCATTCTTTTGAGTCTCTCTTTATACGTACCCATATCAAACTCTTTTACTCTGGCAACACCATCGGCGATTGCCGCTTCCGCTACTGCATACGATACCCACTCCATTAAACGTTTGTCGAAAGGCGAGGGGATAATATACTCTTTGCCGTAAACCATATCTGTTCGGTTGTGGGCTTTGGCTACATAATCTGGTACCGGCTCTTTGGCAAGTGCCGCCAGTGCTTTTGACGCTGCCATTTTCATATTCTCGGTGATTTTAGTTGCTCTGACATCCAGGGCACCTCGGAAAATAAATGGGAAGCCTAAAACATTGTTCACTTGGTTGGAAAAGTCACTTCTTCCGGTTCCGATGATGAGGTCATTTCTTACCGATTTTGCGACGTCTGGCATGATCTCCGGTGTAGGATTTGCACACGCGAAGATGATCGGATTAGCCGCCATTGAGGCAACCATCTCTTTAGTAATTCGCTCAGGACCTGAGAGGCCGAGGATCATATCGGCATTTTTGGCCGCGTCTTCGGGTGTACGATCTTCAGTCTCAATCGCAAAAGCTTTTTTTTGCTCATTGAGATCGGTTCGTCCATTATGGATCACCCCTTTTGAATCCAACATTGTGAGTTGTTTAACCCCTAACTGCTTGTACATATTGGCACAGGCGATTCCACTTGCACCCGCACCGAGAATAACAACTTTAATCTCTTCAACTTTTTTGCCGCTCATCTCAAGAACATTCATCAACCCGGCAGTCGTGATAACCGCTGTTCCATGTTGATCATCATGGAAAACAGGGACACTGCAGATCTCTTTTAACCGTTTTTCAATCTCAAAACATCGTGGAGCACTGATATCTTCTAGATTGATTCCTCCGAAGGTATCGGCGATCGCAGCAATCGTTTTAATAATCTCTTCGGTATCTTTGGTATTAAGTTCGATATCAACAGCATCAATATGGGCAAATGCTTTAAAGAGTACGCATTTTCCCTCCATAACAGGTTTACCGGCTAAATGGCCAATATCTCCTAATCCTAAAACAGCAGTTCCATCTGAGATTACGGCTACTAGATTCCCTTTGTTTGTATAATCAAAGGCTTTATCGATATTTTTTTCGATTTCAAGACACGGATAAGCAACGCCGGGGCTGTATGCCATTGCTAGCTCTTTCACTGTATCGCAAGATTTTGTGATCAGTGTCCCTGTTTTGCCATTGGTATCAAATTCACTCTTGGCAATGTGATACTGAAGCGATTCTTCTTCAAAAGTAGACATTCATAATTTCCCTGATTAGATAGTGTTTGTCTTATTATAGCTATAAATATCGCCCATATAAGTTACTCTGAACACTATACCTGTATTGAAGCGCGATAATGATAAAATTTCAAGATGTATGTGTAGTACACAAAATATTGAGCGGAGAAAACAAATGGAAAAACCAAAAGCGTATAAGCTCCTAGCAGAGCAAGAGGGAATATCAAACAGCATAGCCAAGTCGATGATAGATCGAGGTTTGGTTTATGTTGGAAACAGCAAAGTGATGATCGCACGGGGTGAAATCAGCCCGAAAACGGTCTTCATTGTCCAAAAAGTAGAAAAAGTGCGTCCGATTTTTGAAAATGAGGATTTGATCGTTGTTGATAAACCGGCATTTGTCAACTCCGATGAGATTGAACGACAGTTTAAAGGGTCACAATTACTGCACAGGCTCGATCGCGAGACGAGCGGTGTATTGATGCTCGTCAAAAACGAAGAGTTCCGTCTCAAAGCGATTAGCGAATTTAAAAAAGACAACGTGTACAAAGAGTACGTTGCGTGGGTAGAGGGGTTGTTAACCGAGCCGATGGTTATCGATCAGCCTCTCATTACGGAGAAAAAAGGGAACAAAGCCTATACTAAAGTGGCTAAAAACGGTAAACCTGCCATCACCGAAGTAACACCGCTCGAAGTATCGGGGAAAAAGACTAAAGTACAGCTCATCATTCATCATGGACGAACGCACCAAATCCGAGCTCACATGAAATATGCCCAGCATCCGATAATCGGAGATGAGAGTTACGGCGGTCGTCAGTCGAAACGTGTCATGCTTCATGCTAAAAAAGTGACGTTGCTGGGGCGAACGTTTGAGGCTCCTGAACCGAAAGTATTTGGCCATTTTGGGAGTTAAAATCTCTAAAGTCTAAATCAAGAAAAAATTAAGTATAATTCGGAAATTTTTACACCCTGTAAGATTATTATTTAGGAGCTAAAGTGTTCGATACACTGACTGAATCGTTTACATCCGCCATACGCAAAATTCGTTTTCATGACGATGAAAAGGCGTTAAGCAAAGCATTAGGCGAGCTTAAAAAAGCTCTCCTCAAAGCCGATGTAAACCATAAGGTAGTCAAAGACCTTATCGATTCAGTCGAACTCCAAACCAAACAAAGCGGTATCGGGAAAGATCAATTTCTCGATGCCCTTCGCAAATCACTCTATGCTCTTTTGGACGTCAAAGGCAAATCAGGTTTCGTATACGCTTCCTCAGCTCCGACCGTTATCTTGATGACCGGACTTCAAGGTTCAGGGAAAACGACAACTACCGGAAAATTAGCCAACTGGCTCAAAACACGTCAGAAAAAGCGTGTTTTGGTTGTTGCAGCCGATTTGCAACGTCTTGCGGCAGTTGAGCAATTGCGTCAAGTGTGTGCGGGTATCGATGTTGAACTCTACGCGGATGATGCAACGAAAAATCCGGTTGAGGTCGTTAAAGCGGCACTCGATCATGCGAAAAAAGTACTTGTGGATGTTGTATTGATCGATACGGCGGGACGTTTAGCGATTGATGAAGAATTGATGGGAGAATTGGCGCAGGTTAAAGCCGTTGCCAATCCGCATGAAATTTTCTATGTCGCCGATTCACTATCAGGTCAGGATGCGGTTCGTACTGCCGCGACGTTTAATGAGAAAATCGGGATTGACGGGGTTATCCTCACCAAATACGATGGGGATTCCAAAGGGGGCGTTGCTCTGGGAATCGCCTCTCAGATCCAAGTGCCTCTACGCTTTATCGGAGCGGGTGAGAAGATGGAAGATCTCGAAATCTTCCTTCCGGATCGTATCGTCAACCGCCTTATGGGACTCGGTGATATCGAAGGACTTGCAGAGCGAACTGCATCGGTTATTGATGAGAAACGGGCGAAAGTTCTTACCAAAAAGATCAAAAAAGGGGAGTTCAATTTCAACGACTTCCTAGAGCAAATGGAGAGCCTCAAAAAAATGGGGAGTATGAAATCCATCATGGGGATGATCCCTGGAATGGGCGGCATGGCATCGGCGCTCAAAGATTTTGATTTGGAAAACTCATCTCAGCTCAAACAGATCAAAGCATTGGTCTCTTCGATGACGGTAAAAGAGCGTGAAGATCCTGAATTGTTAAACAACAGCCGAAAAGCACGTTTGGCAAAAGGGTGCGGTTTGGACATTATCGAAGTGAACCGTATCTTGAAGCAATTTAAAAATGCATCGAAGATGGCGAAAAAGTTCTCAGGCAAAGAGGGGATGAAAAATCTCCAAAGTATGATGGGACAAATGAAAGGGATGCAGCTTCCGCGCTGATCCCAATTGAGCGCTAAAAGAGTGGTTCACTGGAATCTCACTTTTAGCGTTCAAGCGATTTTGCGGTTTTTCTTTTGCTTTTGTGGGCAAAACACTCGGCAAAGTTACTTTAACGTGAAAATAAATACAAGGAATTAATCATGGCAACAGTCATTCGTCTTACCCGTATGGGTCGCAAAAAACAACCTTTCTACCGTATCGCGGTAACCGATAGTCGCAAACGTCGCGATGGCGGTTGGATCGAATTGATCGGGTACTACAACCCAATGACAGACCCTATCACTACCAAAGTAGATGAAGAGCGTTTGAACTACTGGTTGAGCGTTGGTGCTCAAATGTCAGACCGCGTTAAAAAAATTACCGGTAAATAATCATGGTTGCGGACTTCGTCGCTGGTTTTGCTCGCTTAATCGCCTCTTATCCTGAAGAGATTCGGGTAGAGTCTCATGAAGGCGACGAAGTGACCGAAATTGTTTTGTACGCCAACCAAGCCGATGTAGGCAAGCTTATCGGAAAAGAGGGTAAAATGATCGGTGCGATCAAAACCGTTATTTCCGGATGCAAAGCCAAAGACGGCAAAAGCTACCGAATCAATGTCGAACCGCTTTCGTAATTCGGCTCCGGCCAATCTTCTCCATGTCGCTACTTTAGGTCGCACTGTCGGCTTAAAGGGGGATATGAGACTTAACCTCTCTACCGATTTCCCTGAACAGTTTAGCGCCAATACTTCTTTCACTCTTGAAAATGGCAAAGAGATAATTCTCGCCTCTTATAATCCTGATCGTGAGCTGGTTCATCTCAAAGGGATAGATACTCCTGAGGCGGCAAAAGCTCTGACCAATGCTAAACTCTTTACGACGTACGAGGCGACGCGGGAGCGATGTACTCTGGGTGAGGGTGAGTTTTTTTGGTTTGATTTACTTGGTGCCAGTGTTGTAGAGGGCGAGAGTGTTTTGGGTAAGGTTCAAGAGATCGAGCGTATCGGGCCATTGGATTACCTGTTGGTAGCAACGGATACCACATTCGTCTCTAAAGGGCTGCCGAGTACTTTTTTAATCCCTTATATCGATCGTTTTGTCATCAAAACAGATGCGGTCGCTAAAGTGGTTACAGTAGAGGGTGGATTGGATCTGCTAGAGGCATCGTAATGCGTTTTACGTACGTAACGATATTCTCAAATCTGATCGAGGGATATTTTCAAGATTCTATCCTAAAGAGAGGTATAGAAGCGGGGAAATTTTCTGTTTCTTATCTCAATCCGAGAGATTTTAGTATTTCAAAACATCATAAAGTAGATGATACCGCCGCAGGCGGAGGTGCGGGGATGGTGATGACGCCACAGCCTTTGTTTGATACCCTTCAAACGTTGGATGATGAAGCTCATATTATTTTCGTAGCGCCTGTAGGAAAACAATTTACCCAAAATGATGCTAAGCGTCTCGCTTTAAAATCGCATGTGGTTTTTGTCAGCGGACGGTATGAAGGGATCGATGAGCGGGTAGTTGAACGCTTCGGTGATGAAGTGTTCAGTATCGGTGATTATGTTCTGACAGGTGGGGAACTTCCCTCTCTTGTGATGACCGATGCGATCGTCCGAAACATCGAAGGGGTGCTCGGTAACAGTGAATCGTTGGAGTATGAGAGTTTCGAATCGCCACTCTTGGAAGCCCCTTCGTTCGGAAAACCCCCTGTTTATGAGAATATGAGTGTTCCATCAGAATACTTAAAGGGAAATCACAGTAAAATTCGTGCACTAAAATCGTCTCTGTCTGAATGCAAAACAAAATATTTCAGACCGGAGCAGCTTCAAAAGCATAAAATAAGGACATCTTATGAAAAATAAGTACATTGCAAGTTTCGAGCAAGCGCAAATCGCTAGCAAAAATGTTCCAGAGTTCCGCGCGGGTGACACTCTTCGCCTTGCTGTAACCATCAAAGAGGGTGACAAATCACGCGTTCAAAATTATGAAGGTATCTGTATCTCTATCCGTGGAGAAGGTACTGGTCGTACTATTACCGTACGTAAAATCGGTGCTAACGGTGTTGGTATCGAGCGTGTATTCCCAATCTACAGCGATAGCCTAGAGAAAATCGAAGTTCTTCGCCGTGGTCGTGTACGTCGTGCGAAATTGTTCTATCTTCGTGATCTTGCTGGTAAAGCTGCACGTATTAAAGAAATTCGCCGCAAATAATTCTCTTGCCGCTTTTTTAGCGGCATTTTCTCCCACCTTCTTTCTTTATCTCATCTAAATCGTAGCTTTTCAGATAACTTATATTGTTTCTATCAACTCGTTTTCTATGTTAATACTTTTTGATTTTCCATAGTACTGCTGTCGTTAAACCAGCGGCAAAAACAATCATCGCTATAAAAGCATCTAATGTCCCATAGGTATGTTGAAACGGTAATCCTCCAGTATTCATACCGAAGAATCCCACAACGAGGTTGAGGGGCAAAAAGATGACCGATATGATCGTCAGAAGATAGATACTTCGGTTGAGGCGATCATTCGTTTGGATATTATGATAGCGGTAGATATCATCGAGTTGTGTGTTAGCTGCGATGGTTGAGCGGAGAGAACGTTCGAGATGCTCATGTAAATCATTGAACTCATTGAAAAGATTGCTTTCGGTAAAGTTGTGCTTGGTGACGAAGCGCTCGAAAATATCGACTGCTTTGATAATAACACGCTCGGTGCGAGAGAGCTCTTTTTTGAGGATATGCCATCTCTCCATCGGATTGAAGGATTGTTTTTTGTAGAGACTCTCTTCGATAAACGCGATTTTGTCATGGGCTATCTCTATATCTTCCATATAGGCATCGATCTTATCATCTAAAAATAAATAGAGCTCTTTAAATCCGTTTTCAAACCGTGTTAGTTCTCCTGCTTTTCTATCATAATAGTAAATTTCTTCCCCGACAATGACAAAAGGGTAAGAAAAAAATCTCCCCTTTGTTTTCCAAAACTCGTTTGAGCGTAAGGCTAGAATATTAGCTTTACCTTCCCAAAGTTCAGGAAGTCTAAGGATTAGGATTTGATAGTCGCCATACACTTCATACAAAGAGGGATGGATAGGATTTTGTAAATCTTTTAGATGGAGTTCGTGCAGTTTTATCATCCGCTATTCCCCCTTTAGAGCTCTTTCCATATCCCGTTTGAGACTTTTTTCTTTTAAATCATCCCGTTTGTCGTAGAGTTTTTTTCCTTTGACGATAGCGACTTGCATTTTGGCGAGATTCTTATCATTGAAATAGATGCTGAGCGGTACGAGGGTAAATCCCTCTTTTTCGACTGCTTTGAACATTTTATCGATCTGTTTTTTATGGAGCAGCAGTTTTCGACTTCCCCGCTCTTCATGGGTGTAATAGTGGTGGGTTGTATCGAGGACGCCGATATGAACGCCGAAGACAAATGCTTCACCGCGTACGATTTTGATAAATCCGTCTTTGAGATTGACTCGCCCGGCGCGGAGTGCTTTGACCTCGCTTCCTTTGAGCACAAGTCCCGCTTCAAATTTCTCTTCGATGTAATAGTCGAAAAATGCTTTTTTATTGGTGGCGATATTTTCACCCATGGGTATCTTCCTTGATTCTAAAAAAACTACTTCCGCTTCCCGAGAAAAACCACCCCTCTTTTTCCTCTAATTCAGTGTAACATCCTAAGGCAGAGCGATAAAGGTCATTTGCCTCTTTAGGAGCCATTGAGGCGAGTATATCGCGTGAAGAGGTAGATTCAAGCTTGGCGGCTTCTTCAGGTGTGATGGGCTCATAGAGGTGCTCACGATAGTAGCGATAGACGGCTGGGGTACTTATTTTGATGTCGGGGGTTATAACGTCAAAATCGATTAGCGGCTCTGTGAATCGCTCTACAACTTCGCCGATACCACTGACATTGGCTGACTCATATCCATAAACGAAAAAAGGGACATCAGCCCCGATATTGGCACCGATATCGGCTAGTTCTTCGGTACTTAGAGACAACTCTAGTTCCTCATTACACATTCGCAAAAAGGTTGCCGCATCCGAACTTCCACCACCTAATCCAGCAAAAGAGGGAATTTGTTTATCAACACATATTGCGTGATTTTCGAAAAATGTGGAAAGTTTGTCTGAACGGGTTGCACTTTGGAGATATTTGTAAGCTTTGTAGATGGTGTTGGAGTGAACTTCGCAGTCGAAATCTCCTCGAATCTCAAACTCAGGGGTTGTTTTGGGTTCAAACCAGAGGATGTCACAAAGATTTTTCACTCGCATAAAACGGGAGCTGATGGTATGGTAATCTCCACGTGTCCCAGTTATTTTGAGAAAAATATTGACTTTTGCGTAAGCGGGATAACGGATCATAATTTAAGTTTTTGTACCAGTTGTTGAAGGAGCGATTCGTCATGTCCGCTTGAGGCTTCTTTGTTTGAGTCTTCAACCGCACGGACGAGTTCACTGCGCAATACCCGAATGTTATGGGGTGCATCAATCCCAAGTTTGACTACCCCTTTGTCGATTGAGACTACTTTGACCGTGATTGTATCGGCGATAATGATCGATTCTTCGGCTCTTCTTGAGAGAATCAGCATGCTTCAACCTTATTGAGTATATAACGAACACCATCGGAGGTGATCTCTAGTATCGAGATGGTGTCGCCGTTGTCGATCCAGTAGGTTCCATTCTCACAAATTTCAAAATCTTCGCGTACTAATGGCTGACCTAACAAAATCGTTTGTAATGTGCCATTATAGCGGTTTTTGGGAATAGAGAGGGAGCTTTTAATATCAAGGGAGTGTTCATTTTCATAAACAAATTGACCCTCATTGAGCCGCTCTAACGCCGTGAGTGCACCATTAACGCCAAGTTGAGAAGCAATCATCTCTCCGAGGGATCGGATATAGCTTCCCTCCGAAACGGTTGCTTCAAAGGTAACGAATGGGTGGCAATAGTGGATCAGTGTAAGGTCATAGATCGTCGAAGTAATCTCACGTAAATCGATCTCTTTACCTTCGCGGGCTAACTCATAAGCCCTGCGTCCATCAATCCGTTTAGCACTGTATTTTGGCGGGAGATAGGTTAGCTCTCCGGTTAGAGAGTGCAGGGCTGTTTGAATTTGCTCGGTTGCGAATGTTTGGGTGTCATCGATGTTTTCTATTTTTTCAATATCGAGAGTCGGAGAGTAGGCTCCAAGCCATAATGTGGCACGGTACCGTTTCGGGGTCTTATTTAGAAACCGGAAGAGCCGTCCGTGATTGCCGAACGCGATAATCAAAACCCCTTTTGCAAATGGATCGAGTGTACCCGAATAGCCCGCTTTTTTAACACCGTAACGTCGTTTGAGACGTCCTAAAAGCTGATTGGAACTAATACCGGAGGGTTTATAGGCAACGAAAAGACGGTTCAATCAGAGTTTCTCCACAAAGGAGGCGAGAATATCCCGTTTATTACCCCCGAAATTGATGCTGAGTTTAAACTCACGTCCCGCTTTGCTGACCCCCTCAACCCGTCCGGCACCGAAGATTTTATGGCGAACCAAATCCCCTTTTTTATAGGAGGTGTTTTTCTCTAAAATCAGTGATCCCTCGCAGAGCCCCGCTTCGTTGATAAAACGGCTTTTTTGCAAATCGGTACGACGCCCTTTGTAAAAACGGCTTTCTACGTTGGAGAGGGTGAGATGGCTTTTGGCACGGGTGAAGGCGACGTAACCCAGACGCCGTTCTTCTTCCAAATCGCTCCCATCTCCGATGAGGGGT
>CAZKJU010000074.1:0-11374 GCA_964553185.1 uncultured Sulfuricurvum sp. | reverse complement strand
GTGGAGCTATCGGTATGGGTAGCACTGCTGCTGCAACTATCGCTGGTACAGCTCGTAACCCAGGTCTTGGCGGAAAATTGATGACGACTATGTTCATCGCTCTTGCTATGATCGAAGCACAAGTTATTTATACACTTGTTATCGCTCTTATCGCTCTTTACGCTAACCCATATTTGGCTGCGTAAGGTTCGACCTTTCTCTCCGGTCAGCTTTGGCTGATCGCTTTTTATTCTTTTACGCGGACGTGGTGGAACGGTAGACACACTACCTTGAGGTGGTAGCGCATTACGTGTGTGGGGGTTCAAATCCCCCCGTCCGCACCATCTAACTTAAAAAACTTCCTTAAAATATCTCTTTCTGTTTCTTATGACTTTTTCTTCTCTAATCTTAAATTTCTTTTTTATTGGTGTATAATCATCCTATATTAGTTTAGGATTTCATCATGCTGCTCAGTGATCTCGCTACACATAAAAATGATTTTCTCTCTTCATCACTATCTTTAAATGATGCGATAGCGCAGATGGGAAAAGAGGGGATTAGTCATGTTGTCTTGCTTGAAAACGATATAGCTGTAGGTATATTAACACTTAAAGATATTATTAGGCTCTATCGCAAAGGGATTGAGGGAGAAAAAAAAGCGATTGAGTATGCAACGTATCCCATCATATCCATACACATTGATCGTCCGGTTGAAATGGCAGTAGAGTTGATGATAGACTATGAGATCCGCCGTCTCGCATTGATCGATAACGAGGGAAAATATCACTCAACTCTCACCCAAAGTGATATTTTAGCGTACTATGAAAGTGAAGTTCATACGGCTCACGAAGTTTTTCAGTGTCTAAATCGTCGTAACTTGGCCATTACCGTAGAAGATAATGTCAGCGTATACGATGCGATTAGTTTAATGCAACAGAAAAACAAAGAGGTATTGATCGTAACAAATCAAAATTTACCTGTCGGCATTGTGAGCGAACAAGATGTGTTGGAACTGGCGTATCGCAGGGTGGAAAGCAGTGAGCCTATCGTTCGCTTTATCCATTCTCCGATCATAACAGTTGAACTAAATGAAAAAATTCATCATGCTATTGATATTATGAGGGAACGTGATATCCATCATTTGATGGTACGGGGGAGAGATAATGAGCTTTATCTCTTGAACGAAAAAGATATGGTTCTTAACTACAGTACGGCACTGGAAGTGAAGCTCGAATCCAAGCTCCGTGACAGTAAAGCTACCTATAACCTTTTGGGACTCGCATTTTGTGAAATTATCGATATCGGTGAGGATCAAATCATAAAATGGCTGAATGCAGAAGCGATGATGACGTTTCAGGTCAAGATTGATGATTCGGTCTCCAAGATATTTCCAGCAGATATGTGGGAATTTTTAATGAACAAATTACGACTTCAGGGGGGAGTCGATAAAGAAAAAGTTGAGATTGCTGATCGTGTTTATGAAGTAACATTGATCGAAGCAGAGGTAAATGACCAGAGGATCATGAAGCTGTTTTTGAATGACATCAGTGAACTTGTCCGATTAAATGAAGAATTGCGTCGTTCATTGGAACATACGATTGAACTTGAGCAGGAGAAAAGCAAACTCTATTTGAATGTTGCATCGGTTATGTGCTTGGCGCTGGATCGTGAGGGTAATATTGATCTGCTTAACCCAAAAGGGTGTGAGATTTTAGGGGTGACCCAAGAAGATGTAATCGGAAAAAATTGGTTTGAAACTTTTGTTGTACGTGAACAATTGGATCAAAGCAGGGGTATCTTTCAAGAGATGATGACTGGCAAGCGGGAGATCATTGAGTATTTTGAAAATATAATACGGACGATTAAAGGGGAAGAACGTGTTATCGCATGGCACAATGCACTGCTTAGAGACCATAATGGGAATATAATAGGGACATTTTCATCGGGTGAGGATATAACCCGCCTTCAAGAATCAGAACGTGAAATCGAGCGGATGACTCATTATGATTTATTGACCGATCTTCCTAATCGTTTATTGCTCAATGCACGGTTGAAACACTCTATAGAACGTTCTGAACGGGAAAAGACCAAATTAGCAGTGTTGTATGTCGATATCGATAATTTTAAAGATATAAACGAATCGTACGGTTATGTAGTCGGTGATGCTGTGATTCAAGAAGTCGCTTCCAAGATGGGGGGGATTATCCGTCGAGAGGATACGATCGGTCGTATCGGAGGGGATGAGTTTATCATTGTCTTGGAGTCGTTACAAGATTTAAATGAATGTGAGCGGATACTCAAGGAAATTGTAAAAGTATTTGATGAGAGTATTTATGATTTTCAGCTCAGTGCGAGTATAGGGATAACGATCTATCCAGATGATGGGGAAGATGCGCAATCGCTGTTTAAAAATGCAGATATTGCTCTAAGACGAGCAAAAGAGGCGGGGCGAAGCAATTATTGCTATTTTGCACAAGAGATGAGTGTTCAGATATTTGAGAGGGTATTGATGGAACGGGAACTCCGTCGGGCGGTTGAGGAGAGAGAGTTTGTCGTTTATTATCAGCCGCAAATTGATCTTGCAACAGGAAAAGTGGTTGGAGCCGAAGCACTGGTGCGGTGGCAGCATCCATCACTGGGTATTATTCGTCCCGATTTATTTATTCCTCTCGCGGAGTCGAACCATTTGATTATCCCAATCGGTGAACAGGTATTGGCGTTATCGTGTATTACAATGAAGCGTTTAATCGATGAGGGGCTTTTTGATGGGAGGATATCGGTCAATGTATCGGGAAAACAGTTTGATCGCCCAGATGTGGTGGAGACGCTGTGCCGTATTATCGATGAGAGTGCACTGGAGCATAAATACGTTGAACTGGAGATTACCGAGAGTGTATTGATGAGTAATCCAAAAGTATTGGGAGAGAAGCTGATTGCTCTAAAGGCATTAGGGATTGAAGTGGCGATTGATGATTTCGGTACCGGATATTCGAGCTTGAGTTATCTCAAAACGTTTCCGATTGATAAACTGAAAATTGATCAATCCTTTGTTCGGGGATTAGAGAGTGATGAACAAGACCGAGCGATTACTAAGGCAATCATTGCAATGGCGGATGCATTGGGGCTTAAAACAATCGCGGAGGGGATCGAAGAAAAAGGGCAATCTTCGTTGCTGAAAGAGTACGGTTGCCAGCAGGGACAGGGATATATATTCGCAAGACCGCTTAGTGAAGAAAAATTTGTTGAATTTTTAAAGTATAATGAGATATCCAAATCATAAGGATTAAACATGGCCTATATTACCCAATTAAAACATTTGATTCAAAACGAGTTGATTCCCGATGTGGAAGAACATATTGACGATATTTTCGAATCAATCGCCTCTCAAAAAGATGCAACGGTTGAAGAGCGTGCACAGCTCGAAGACATGCAAGCATTGCGTGATGAGTATAAAGAGCTCTTAGGAGAGCTTAACAGCGGACAAATAGACGAAGAAGAGGCTGAACAACTCTATACCGAGCTTACTTCCATGCGTGAAGGTGAAGGGGATGAAGAGGATGATTATTATGACGAAGATGAGGATGAAGACGAAGACGACTATGATGAGTTCGATATCGATGCTGAAGATGATCAGTATTGATGGCTAAATTCGTACTTCTCGATACGGAGACGACGGGTGCGGGAGAAAACGATCGGATAATCCAGTTGGGTTATATGGTACTTGATGGGAAAAAAGTGGATGTCTATAACGATATGTGTTCTGCTGAGGTCCCCATCGGCTTTGGGGCGATGGAGGTACACGGCATTACTCCTGAGATGATTGAGGGGTTGCCCTCATGTTCTCAGACCAAAGCCTTTAAAACACTCTGTGAGCTTAATACCCCTGAAAATGTCCTCATAATCCATAATGCTCCATTCGATTTAGGGATGCTCTCCAAAGAGGATTTTACTTCACAAATGCGCCTCATCGATACATTGCGATGTGCACGTCATCTGTTCGATGATGAGGAGGCGCATCGGTTACAATATTTCCGCTACCGTTTGGGGCTGTATAAAATCGAGCAAGCCGAATCGGATGCTTTGGGGATCGAGGTTAAAGCACACGATGCGATCGGCGATGTTTTGGTTCTTAAACTGTTTCTCACAGAACTTCGAAAACGGCTCCAAGAGCGGTTTGAGGGGGCTAACCCGATCGATAAAATGGTGGAGTTGACCCAAACTCCGGTGTTTTATACACGACCGCTCAAATTCGGCAAATACAAAGGGAAAACGCTTCAAGAGATTGCCGAAGCCGATAAAGGGTATCTTACCTGGATGCTTGGCAATATGGATAGCCTCGATGAAGATATGCGCTATAGTATCGGGCGTGTTTTAGGCTAAAACGTCGTTTTCGTCGATGTAGCGATTTCGCTCAGGCGATAGGCCGCATCGACGTGACCGTTACGCATCGCTTTTTTCCACCACTCCATTGCTTTATCCACATCTTTTTCAACCCCTTCACCGTAAAAATAGATCATCCCCATATGAAACTGAGCTTCGGGGTCGCGTTTGTAGGCGGCTAGGGGATAGAGAATCTCATGTGCTTTGGTGTAATCTCCCGCATCGTATGCGGCTATCCCTTGGTCAAGTTCATCCATCGTTAAAATCCTTTTAAACTATTGGTGACATTATACCTTTGTGTCGGTTTTTTTAGAGTCACTGAATATAATACGCCCTATGAACTACGAAATACTGAGCGGAAGATCGATTTTATTGTTGGGAAAAACCCGTGCATTAAACACCGAAGAGTTTGATATCCTCTTGAAGCACCATAAAATCACCCGTGTCGTGAGCTATAGCGAAGAGGTAGCACTTATCGTTGAGGGACGGATGATGAACCCGTATGAACAAAGCGAATCGGCACGTCTGTACGAAGCGTCACAGACACCGATCGTCGAACTTTCCAGCGTTGAAGAATGGCTATGCCGTTCGATCGAGTCAAACCGTCTCTTAATGAGCCTTAAACTCTCCCGTAATCAAGAACGCCTTGTCGATTTTTTGCAAAATCCCTATATCACCGATGAACTATTTTATAAACTTCTTAAACTCTACGATTGGCAAAACGAGGGGCTCTTTGATAATGACACCAACCGTGACGTGACGGCCGCAATCATCGGGCGATTTTACGGTGATTTGGATCGTAATCACAACGTCCAGTATGCAATGAGCGGATTGGCCCATTTGATCGAGCGGTATGGAAGCCGGACATTGATCACTGCTGTTGCCGAACTCTCCCCAGTCGCGAATGAAATTAGAAATCCAAAAGATCGCTCTTTGAACGGAGTCTTGGATGCAATTGCACTCCATCCTGATACGGATGAGGCTATTTTACATTTGTTACTGCCGGAGAGAGCGGTTTTGTTGGCACATCGGGAGCCATTGGCTTTAGAAGATGAATTGTTGAGACTGAACCGTGATGATGTCAATAAAATCCTCGCACAAAATCGTTCACTTTCTCCGAATGGTGTTGCCCATCTGCTAGAATCTTATCCTCATTTGATAGCATCAACAACGTCGTTGGATGAAGGTTTATTTGGACATTTAATCGAAGAATACGCTGAAGATTTAGCAGCTAACCCAAGCCTCACATCCATGATGCAAGAGAGGCTTTACAATCTCGGAAAAGATACGATTTTAAATGCGCTTGCTTGCAATCCGATAACAAAAAAAGAAACTTTAGATTATCTATTTGAGAATGGAAAATTTTCGGTTTCTCTTGCATCCAATCCTTCCCTCCCGATTGATAAGCTCGAAGTGTTAGCAGAAAGCTCCGATACGGAAGTTCTTTCGGCGCTGGCATCCAATACGGCAACTCCGATTGAGATTCTCTATCAGCTCTCGCTGGATCGGCGGTTCGAGAGGGCGGTGAAAACCAATCCGAGTTTCGGAAAACACATACAAACTCATAACATAGGATGGCACTGATGCGCAGTTCTCAGGCGAAAATAACGGTAGAGTCTCTCATTGAATCGCAGATCCCGACGTTTCTGTGGGGGGCACCGGGGATCGGGAAATCCTCAATCATCAAACAGATTGCCAAAGAGAAAAATTTGGAGTGCATTGATTTGCGCCTTTCCCTCCTCGATCCCACCGATCTCAAGGGGATTCCGTTTTATGAACGTGACACCCATACCGCCCTGTGGGCACCTCCGTCGTTTTTGCCGCGTGAGGGGAGGGGGATATTGTTTCTCGATGAGCTTAACGCCGCCGCCCCTGCCGTTCAGGCTTCGGCGTATCAGCTGATTTTGGATCGTAAAGTGGGAGAATATACCCTCCCTGAGGGGTGGTCGATTGTCGCAGCGGGAAATCGTGAAGGGGATCGCGGGGTCGTCTACCGTCTCCCCTCTCCGCTGGCGAACCGGTTCGTCCATATTGAGATGGAGGTGAGTGTGGAGGATTGGCGGGAGTGGGCGGTAAAATCGCGTATCGATCCCCGTCTCATCGCCTATATCGGGTTTAAAAATAGCGCCCTGTTCGGATTCGATCCTCTGAAAAATCTTCGCAGTTTTGCCACCCCGCGCAGTTGGGAAGCGGTCCATAAAATTCTCCAAAGCCCGTTGCAGCATAACCTCCTTTTGGAAGCGATCGGCGGTGCAGTGGGGGAAGAGGCCGCCGTCGATTTTCTCGGGTTTTGCCAAGTGATGGATAAACTCCCCGATGTCGATGCCATATTACGAGGTGAGGTGTGCGGTGATGCGCCGAGCGATCTCTCCACTCTCTATGCCCTCGCCAACGTCCTTGTATCACGGGTGTTGACTGGAGCGGACGAAGAGGCACTTGCCCATGTGTTGCGCTATACCCTGAAACTCAAAAACGAGTTTGCCGTCCTCATCGTCCAAGACCTCCAGCGTCAGGGAGTTGCGATGGAGCATCTGGATGCATTTGGTGAATGGGTCGAGGCATACGCCTATCTGTTATGATCGATTTTTCTCCCCTCAAAGCGAAACTTCTTTTAGAATATCCGTTCTTTGGTACCATTGCCAGCGGGATGGAAAACGTCATTAATGATAACATCGAGAGCTTTGCCACCCGTGATGGGCGTTTTGAGTATCGAGAAGCGTATATGGAGCCTTTGAATGAGGGTGAGCGAATGTTTACCCTGTGCAATTCTGCACTGCATGAAGCCCTGTCGCATACGAGCAGGCGGGGGAACCGAAGCCCGTGGCTGTGGAACATGGCGTGTGATTATGCGATCAATGCGTTGCTGATCGAGAGCGGCTTCACTCCACCCCCCTCCATCACTTACGATAAACGTTTTGGCAATCTCAGTGCCGAAGAGATTTATCATGAACTCTCTCTGGAGTTTTTGGATCAGGAACAAAATGACCGTGACAGCGATGATCGACGAGATGATGAAAATCTGGACGAAAAACTCTCCCGTGCCCAGCGCGAAAAGCGCTCGACTGATGCGCTCGAAAAATCTGACCCCCTCAGTGCAGAAATCCACCATTTGATCCAGTCGAACCAAAAGGGTTTTATCGACTGGCGAAGCGAGCTGCGAGAGAGTGTAGGGGGTTATTATGTCAGCGATTACACTCTGATCCCCCCGAGTAAAAAACTCCTTTATGATGGGGTTTATCTGCCGGGGGTTCATTCGCGTCACTTGGAACTCGCCATCGCGATCGACAGTTCGGGATCGGTGGATGAGGTGTTATTGGCGCAGTTTATCGCCGAAGTAGAATCGATCACGGAACTGTTCGGTTCCTACACCATTGATCTGATCGTGTGTGATGATCGGATCCGCAGCCATGAGCGGTTTGAGCGGGGAGAGGCTATCACCTATACCCTCAGCGGCGGTGGAGGAACCGATTTTAATCCCGTTTTCGAACTGATCGAATCATGGATGCAGCAACCGAAAATTCTCCTCTATTTTACCGATCTGGACGGTAAGTTTCCACCCTATGAGCCGCCGTATGAGACGGTGTGGATCGCTCCGATGGAAGGGAATATTCCATTTGGTCGGGTGATAGTGTTAAAGGAATCCAATGATTGAAACCGCACTCAAAATACTGGAAACCTCCAACCTCTTTATCACCGGTGGGGCGGGATCGGGAAAAACGACCCTTACCCGCGCGCTGATCGAAGATTCGGTGCAAAAAGGCAAATGTGTTGCCCGTCTCGCCTCGACGGGGATGGCGGCGACGCTGATCGGCGGGCAGACGCTTCACAGTTTTTTTGATCTTGGGATCGCCAATTCCCAAGAGGAACTGGAGCGCAACGGAAAACTCGAACCCGCCAAAAAGATTATCAAACTTATCCGATCTATGAATATTATCGTCATCGATGAGATTTCGATGGTGGGTGCGCCGCTGCTCGATATGATCCGATTACGATTACTGCAAGCCGAATTCGGCGGCCGCATCATCGTGGTGGGGGACTTTTTACAGCTTCCCCCCGTGACGCGGGGGAATGAGCCAATCTACTTTGCGTTTGAATCCCCCTCGTGGGAACGGCTGGGATTTGAAACACTCCATTTGGAGGGGTCGTATCGTACCCATGAGGCAGAGTTTTTGAGCCTTTTGGAGAAAGTGCGCCATGCCCGTCTCGATGAAGCGGCGCATACGGCGCTCGAAGCATTGGTCAAACCTCTAGCTGATGATATGTCTACGATGACACTGCTGTTTGGAAAAAATATCAGCGCTCAAAATCATAACCGTGCGCAGTTGGAGCATTTGCACGGGGAGATGATCGAGGTGGAGACCTACGTCACGATCCACGATAAAAAGATGCAAGATCGCGATGTGGAGCGGTTTATGATCGAGAGCCGTATCGAGCCGATTGTCGTGTTGAAAGTGGGTGCCCCGATCCTCTTTACCCGCAATGCTTGGAACTACTACAACGGTGAGCGGGGAATGATCACCTCCATCGAATCAGATTTAATTTGGGTTAAAAAAGCGGATGGGGTGAGTGTCAAAGTGGAGCGGGTCGATACGGTGAAAACCCGCTGGGTAGAAAAAGGGAGTACTGCAACCGAGGAGAAACTGATCACCCTCAGTCAGTTTCCGCTGACCCTCGCGTTTGCGATCACGATCCATAAATCGCAGGGGATGTCTCTCGCCGATTATGTGATCGAGACGAACGAGATTTTCGCCCCTTCGCAGTTTTATGTCGCATTATCGCGCTCGGTTTCGGCGCATCGGGTGACATTGATACGTCCGAATCGGGGATGGGGAAAACTCTGTTTTGTTCACCCCAAGGCAAAATATTTTAGCGAGAGGTTGTAAACGCCGCGCCGATAATCACCCGATAGGAAAAGAGGGTGCTAAACACGGCGGATAAAAGGGCGACGGCGACCATCATGTACATGACGGCGAGCTGATAGGAGATTGCACTCAGCGGGTCTGCACCTGCGAGGAGCATTCCCGTCGTGATGCCAGGGATATGGATAATCCCCACCGTCTGGAGCATATTGAGCGTTGGGATCATCGAGGCTTTGACAGATACTTTTGAGGCAAAGGATAACGCTTCTTTGAGCGGTGCGCCGAGTGCGACCATCCCCTCGATGATCTCTATCGTATTTTTGACCTCGGCGCGAAACCGTTCGGTGCTTTGGGTATAAACATTGAGGGCATTTCCGATGATCATCCCGCCGATAGGGATCATCTCGTGCGGGACCATATGGATCACCCCAAATGCCATCATCGACAAAAAGACGATCCCCGATGAGGCTCCAATCGAAAAAAATGCGATCTTAAAACTCTGCTCCCCTAAAGGTGTTCGTTTGCGCGCCGTATAGGCTCCGAAAGTAACCATCCCCAGCAAAACAAAAAACAAGAGCGAAGGGTGTTCTATTTTAAAGAGATAGACGAGGGCGTATCCCAAAAGTCCCAGCTGTACCATGGCGAGTATCGAGTTGGTGAGGATCGTTTTCTCCAGACCGAACTGTTCACGGCGTGAATACCATAGTGCAAAGATGATAAGTAGGTATGAGGCTAAAAAAGAGTATTGCATAGAGAAAGGATAAATGATTTTTGTTTAAAGGTAGTTTTCTCCCGCATCCGGAAGATGCGGGTAGCTTTAGGGGGTTGTAGGGACATTTGTCCCTGCCACTTTGTGGGCTTTGCCCAAAAAGTGTTTAATAAATTATAGAGCGTCTGAGTGAGCGGCAAGATACTCCGCAACACCCTCAGTGCTTGCTTTCATACCAGCATCACCTTTTGCCCAACCTGCCGGACAAACTTCACCGTGCTCATTAGTGAACAACATCGCATCGATCATACGAAGCATTTCATCGATGTTACGTCCAAGTGGAAGGTCGTTGATAACCGCGTGACGAACTGTTCCGTCTTTGTCGATCAAGAATGATCCGCGAAGAGCAACCGATTCACCGAAAAGTACATCGTAATCGCGTGAAATTTGTTTGTTCAAATCGGCTACGAGCGGGTAACGAACTTGACCGATACCGCCTTGGTTTACCGGAGTGTTTTTCCATGCGAAGTGGCTGAATTGTGAGTCAACCGATACACCGATAACGTTGATTCCACGTTCTGTAAACGCATCAAGACGGTGATCGAACGCGATCAATTCAGACGGACATACGAAAGTAAAGTCCAACGGATAGAAAAACAATACGGCACCTTTTTCACCGAGGTTTTCGTAGAGGTTGAAGTTATCAACGATTTGGTTGTTCCCAAGAACGGTAGTAGCAGTAAAATCAGGAGCTTTTTTGGTAACGAGCATGTTGTTTCCTTGTGTGGTTTTTAGTAATATGGGGAAATTGTAACACACAAACTTTAATGCAACTAAATTACATTCAAGTAACTTAATACTATAAAGGAAAATTTTTATTATTTAGAACGCTTCTTGCAAAGTGATGCTCCCCTTTGGATATAATCGTGAGATGATTACGTTTAAACACCTTTTTTCGATGATGCTCCGCTATAAACGTCCTCTTATTTGGGGAAATGTGATTGCGATTGCCGCGACGTTGGTTTCGATACCCATCCCCTTGTTGATTCCTCTACTCGTCGATGAGGTGCTGTTGGAGAAAAAAGGGTGGATAGTCGAGACGATCGATCATTTTGGTAGCGTCGGTGAGCCGTTGCTCTACATCGGGATTGTTTTGGCGGTGACGATTTTCTTGCGTTTTCTCTTTTTTATCCTGAGCGTCGTATCGCAGCGCTATTTCATCACCCTCTCCCAAGAACTCTCCTTTTCGCTGCGAGTGAGGGCGCTGGAACATCTTAAGTATGTTTAGATGGCGTCGTATGAGTCTTTGGGCAGCGGTAAAGTGATCACTCATCTCATTACCGATATCGATACGATAGAGCAGTTTTTAGGAGGGGCGCTTTCCAAACTGATCGTCTCCGTCGCGACTCTCATCGGTGTCGCGGCGGTGCTCATCTGGATTAATCCC
>CAZKJU010000073.1:0-11427 GCA_964553185.1 uncultured Sulfuricurvum sp. | reverse complement strand
CCAATGCATCTGATAGAGATCGAGATAATCGGTACCAAGCCGTTTAAGGGATCCCTCAACTGCCCTCTCGATATGAAACCGATCACACGCCGTGTAGCCATGACGAATCGGCGGCACGAACCATCCCGAAGCAGCGCCCGCTACTTTAGAAGCAAGAATAATACTCTCTCTAGGTTTCGTTTTGAGCCAACGCCCCACCATCTCTTCCGTTAAACCTGCGAGTTTCTCCTCAGGAGGTACGGGATAAAGCTCTGCCGTATCGAAAAAATTGACCCCCGCATCATAAGCTTTATCCATAATGGCAAAAGCATTTTTTTCATCACACTGGCTTCCAAACGTCATCGTCCCCATACATACAGGTGATACACGCAGCCCACTGCGTCCGATATAGCGATATTCCATAAATTCTCTTTTACGTCTAATAAATTTGTTACGTTATTCTACCGTTTTTTGAGATACAATAAAGTTTTCAAAATTAAACAGGAGAAAACCATGAAAAATGTTTTAAGTGAAGCAAAAAAACTGTTTCAAGATATAAATACGCTGCTAAATTCTCAAGAAAAAAAAGACAATGACTACTATACCAAACTTAGTATTGCAACCGAAGAAGCCTATTTCACGATGAATAGCGGCATGTGTTCCAACACTACCGTCTGTCATGAATGTTCGAATCACCGTGATTTCGTCCGAACTATGATGGATGTATTGAGTGAACTTGAAGTCAATGCATCGGGTGCAAATAAATATGCGGACAAATTATCCCAATATTCAGAACGGGTCAAAAAGATTTTAACCAATATTAATACGGTACTCGCTTCCTAAATCTTTTATCGTGCATTTCATTTCTATAGCGGAGATTTTTCCAATTCGTTATAATCACTCCGATGAATAGAAATCTTTTATGCACTTTTTTTCAGCGCAATTTGCCCCAAGACATGGAACAGTGTATTGAATTGTTTTCAATCTTTGGTGGGTACGATGAACCAATAAACACTGATGAGCCGATTGAGTCGCTTATCACCCATCAGATTCTTGAGCACTTCGAATCCCACAGAGAAAACCTCCTTAAGACACTCCAAGATGATCCTCTTTCTCTAAACCTTTTACATGCCGTTGCCGTTGGGGATCGACGACAAGGATCAGCCTATCGTCGTGCTCGCATCGGCAAAGAACGCGGAGCAGAAGCTTTTGAATTTTTACGATACAGCGGTTATCTGACACTGGAGCGTTCACGTGAAATGCCTCTGGAACGCGCCCATCCAAAACAACGTTTTAAAAAAGAGATCGAGCATCATCGAATCTCTCATAAATATCGTTTTACCTCCCCTTTTTTACGTTTTTGGTTTGCTTTTGTGGAACCTTTTTCGAAATCAATCCGTGAGGGAAATTTTCTCCCTTTTATGGACCATTTCCATGAGCAGTTTAACGCATTTGTCGGATTTACCTTCGAAGAGTTAAGTGACCTCTATATTCGTGAAATTTTAGCACCCAAATGGGCAAGTGATATTCTCGATTCTGGGAGCTATTGGAACCGTGAAGTAGAAATCGATCTGCTAACCGAGACAATGGAAGGGGAGACATGGGTTGGAGAGTGTAAATGGACGAACCATAAAGTAAACAAAAAAGAGTTCCATAAGCTTGAAGAAAAATGTATCAAACTCTCTATCTCTCCGGATAAAATTTTACTCTTTACCAAACGGGGATTTTCGAATGAGCTGCGGGATATGAAAGACAAACGACTCTACCGATTTTGTGCTGAAGATCTGAGTGTATTAACTCACTGCTTGTAATGCGCCGTATGCTTCTTGAAGGAGCTGGAATTTTTCCGTATATTTGTTGACAATTTTTGGGTCTTGCGTTTGAACTCGGTCTGGATGGTACCGTTTAGCCAATTTTCGATACCGTTGTTTCAAATCCTCAGGGGATGACCCCATCGGAATCTCGAAAATAGCGTGGTAACGTATCATTTTGTCGATTGCATCGTTACCATATCCCCAACCTCGATAGTTCCCGTACAATCGGCTCATAAAGTGTTCATCATAACGATAATTGATCTGAAAATGGAGAACTTCACGGCGATTGAGGGTTTTTTCGAGCCGTGCTTTAGCCGCAGAGGCAGTGACATCGATGTATAAATCCGTTTCAGTTGAACTAACCACCAAAGAAGAAAGCTGCTGTTTCAGATAGCGCATTACCCACCGATTTTGTCTCTCAAAAGAGAGTTTAACCCGATCTGGACCATACGCATAAATCTCGACGTCAACTTTTTCAGCCTCTTTAAACGGGACTTCAATCCGTACCGCTGCTGTTTTGCAACGCTTCAATGATCGGGTATAAAAAGAGCTGGAGAGTTCATTGACTTTGGTAAAACGTTCACTAAGGCTCTCTAAAAATTCCTCTTTTTGATCGGAAGATTTTTCATTATTGAGAACCAAAACCCCATTATCCAGAAAAAGGGTGTTTTGAATATGATGGTCAAAAAAATCTTCCATCCATGATTCTTCGAGGGTATTGGTTCCCCCTTGAACGAAGATAGCATTATTGCGCAAAACAACTCTCACGGATACCCCCTGCTTAGCTATTATTACACTCACTAAAGCAAAAGGAGTTCCAAAATTATTTTTTAACAATCTCTCCATAACACTCAGGTCGTCGATCACGGATCAATCCCCAGTAATGGCGATGTTCACGAATAGCTATCGGATCAAACTCGCTGTAGAGGATCTCCTCTTTATCGCGAGACGCTTCGGCTACCTTTTGACCTGTGTGATCGGTGATAAACGAGGAGCCGTAAAACGTGAGGGTACAACTCTCTCCCGCCTCTTCACCGATACGGTTCGCGGCGATGACGGGAATGATGTTCGCCGCGGAATGACCCATCTGTACCCGCTGCCAGTGCGACGCTGAGTCCACACCGATCTCCGGTTCGCTTCCGATAGCAGTGGGATAGAAAATCATATCGGCACCCAACAGTGTAAGAGAGCGCGCCGTTTCAGGAAACCACTGATCCCAGCAGATACCGACACCGACATTGCCGAAAGCTGTTTGCCATACTTTGAACCCTGTATCACCGGGAGCGAAGTAGAATTTTTCCTCATATCCCGGGCCATCGGGGATATGGGTTTTACGGTAGTTTTCCATTACGGTACCATCCGCATCGATCATCACGAGAGAGTTAAAATAGCGCTCACCTTCACGCTCAAAATAGCTGATCGGCAACACGACACCGAGTTCTTTTGCCAATGTGCTAAAATGTCCGATGAGAGGATTGTTTTCGAGTGGTTGCGCCCACTCAAAATATTTTTTGTCCATATCTTTGCAAAAATAATACCCCTCAAATAGCTCAGGAATCAAAATGATATTGGCTCCGTTGAGCGCCGCATCACGTACCATTTTTTCTGCTTTCACTACATTTGAGCTTTTATCACCACTCATTTGCATCTGTATTGCTGCTACTTTAACCATACACTTTTCCTTCTACCATTCACAATGGCGAAATTATAGCATCGCTCCATTACAGATCTCGAACTATTTACCCAAAAAATATTATCCCCCTTTAATCTCTTCGGTGATATTCTAATTGTACTAGAGAGAAAAAGGAGGATACTATGAAATTAGAACCCCAATTCAACCCCCTTCCTCAGATGAACTCTGAGATGAATAAACGAGATAGAACTCTCGATAAAATAGCTGCTTCGGTAGAGCTTGGTATGCAAGATAGTGCTTCACGCTCAATCGCGGATATGTTTCAAAGTCAAATTTCCACCATGTCGCAGGGGCTTATGAATGCGAATGACGGTGTTGCTATGATGCAGATCGCCGGAGGGACACTAAACTCTCTTAGCGATCAAACCCAAACTTTGAATGACTTAAGTATCCGCTATAACAACGGAGCATTAAGTGAAACGCAAAAACAAGGGTTGCAAAGTGAGTTTAAGCGCACAGTAGAATCGATGCAGCAAAGTATCAATAGCAGCAGCTTTAACGGTAAATCGCTTTTTGGGAGTACTAGCACCCTTTCATTAGGTGATAGCACTATGAGTGCATCCATCCCTGAGCTATCAACCTCTTCACTTAAAATCGATAATCAAGAGAGTATTGAGTCGTATCGCGATGCACTAGTACAAGCCAACTCAACAGTCGGTTCCACTACCAACGGTCTTATCAGTGCCTCAAACGCTCTGCTCGGTCAAATCACAGCAACCTCAGCAGCAAAAAGCCAAATCGCCGATACCGATATGGCCAATGCCATCAAAGATTTTCAACAAAGCAATTTAAAATTGGATGTGGCACAAATAGCGATGGCACATCGAAATGATATGCTTCAACAAAATGTTACAAGATTATTGGGGTAAGATCGGATTTACATCCGGTCTTTAGCTTGAATTCCCAGTAGTGAGAGTCCTGTTTTGATTGAGAGGGCAACGACAAGGAGGAGTTTAAGCAACTTTGCCTCATCTTCGCTCCCGATGATTCGGGTATCGTAGTAAAATTTGTGGAGACGTCCCGCCAGCACTTTCAGATAGTCGGGGAGTTTTTGCGCTTGGCGTGATTCAAACGCATCGTCGATAATCTCCGGCAACAAGAGTGCTTCAAACAACAATCCATCGGCATCGGCACTCAAACCATGCAAATGAGCACCCATAATCTCATCCATACTCATTTCACTTTTGGCGATCAATGTTTGGATACGCGCATGGGCGTATTGGATGTAGTAAATCGGGTTCGAGCTGTCTTGACGTTTGAGCTCTTCGATGTCAAATTCGAGCGCCGTATCGCATTTTTTCGACGCGAACATAAAGCGCAATGCTTCCGCACCGATCTCTTCAACAACGTCACTCATGAGAATGACCGTTCCGGCACGTTTGGACATCTTGAACGGTTCGCCGTCTTTGAGAAGGCTCACCATCTGTGACAAGAGCACTTCGAGTTTAGACGAATCGTATCCCAAAAAGGTGATTGCCGCTTTGACACGGGCGATGTAGCCGTGATGATCCGCACCCCAGATATTGATATAATCATCATATCCGCGCTCAAATTTTTGGTTATGGTAGATAATATCACCTGCAAGATAGGTCGGACGGCCATCTTCACGCACAACGACACGATCATGATCATCACCGTATTCAGAGGAGCGGATAAAGGTTTTACCTTCGTTTAGATAAACACCCTCACCCATTTTTGCCATGACACGATCCCACTCACTGTAGAGTGATGCTTCGCCGACGAAGGTATCAAAATGAACATTGATCGCAGCCAAATCTGCTACGATAAGGGCTAAAATTTTGTCTTTTGCCCAAAGTGCCAACTCTTTTTGGCGGCTCTCATCACGCAAAGCTTCTTCACCGAAAAGTTCTACAACCTCTTTGGCTAAGTCGCTTAAATATTCTCCGCGATAGTATTTTTCCGGCCACTCTACTGCTTCACCCAAAAGAGAATTGCGCCCCTCCAACTGCAAAGAGACCCCGAGGAGATCAATTTGATTACCCGCATCGTTGACGTAATACTCTGCCGTAATATCGTAGCCCAAATGACGCCCGAGACGTAACATCGTATCACCATATACGGCTCCGCGCGCGTGTCCGATGTGAAGAGGTCCTGTCGGATTAGCACTAACGAATTCGAGGAGAATAGTCCCTTTTTTATCACTGCTTCCAAACTGTTCATTGTTACTTAATGCCCAAGATGCATACTCATCCAAAAAAGACTCAGAGAGACGGAAGTTGATATACCCTTTAACCGATTCCACCGCGCCGAACATTTCGCTCTCATTAAACGACGTTGCGATCTCTTCGGCAATTGCCATAGGTGATTGTCGAAGTTCTTTTGCAAGGGAAAATGCGATAGGGGTAGCGAAGTGACCAAAAGAACGATCTTTCGGTTTTTCGAGGATAACGTCACAATTGAATTTATCGCGCAACAGCGCAGAGACTCGCTGCTTCAAGTAATTACGCTTGTGTAGTAGTTTTAGGAGCTTCTACTGTTGTTGATGTTGCATCAACTTGTTTTGGAGCTTCTGTCGGAGTAGCCGTTGCTACAGTCTCATCCTCTTTCATCTCTTTTTTGAAATTACGGATCCCTTGTCCGATACCTTTTGCAAGATCAGGAATTTTTTTCGCGCCGAAGAGCAAAATAACAATCCCGAAAATCAATAATAATTCAGTTCCGCTTGGCATACTCATGATCAGAGTTCCTTCTGTAGAAAATTAAGTGGGGAAGTATAACGTATTTCGATGAATACACCAAAGAATTTGCTTACGACGCTTCCCACGTCTGAACAAATTCGTTGATTTGTAACGTTGGTATTTTCATACGTGCCGCTTTCGCGATCGAAACTAAAATCTCAGCAGCCTCTTCAAGGTTGTCATTGACCACTAAAAAATCATACTCGCTTATACGCTGAACCTCTCGTTTGGCCATCTCGATTCTTCCGGCAATCACTTCGCTACTGTCAGTTGAGCGATTATTCAATCTTTTTTTCAACTCTTCGAGTGTTGGAGTAGTAATGAAAACCGAGGTGGTAATATCACCCAGCCGACTTTGGACTGCATCATGCCCTTGAACATCGATGTCGAATATAACCAGTTTCCCCTCTTTGAGTGCTTTTTTAACTGGTCCAAGTGATGTTCCATAGTAATTGCCGTGAACAACAGCATACTCTAAAAACATCTCCTGCTCAATATCATTTTTAAATTCATCCACACTCACAAAATGGTAATGAACCCCTTCTGTTTCACCTTCGCGTATCGCTCTGGTCGTTGTAGAGATCGAAAAATAGATTGGTCCGATTTGATCGGTTATTTTGTTGATTAAAGAGCTCTTTCCGGCTCCGCTTGGTCCTGATAATACTAAAATTGCACCGCTGTGTCGATTCACTGTTCATTCCCGAAATTTATATTAATACTGATGTTCAACCCCTTGAGAGACTTGGCAACCTCTTCATTTGAGAGCGCTTTTAAAAGTGCTTGGAGTGCTTCTACCCCTTCTGCATGGGATGGAGCGATGGTATCCATAGCTTCTTCTTCCAAGGCTAAAACCTCTTCAAACTCATCATCCAATGGTTCAATCTCACTCAAGCCATCATCTGCTTTATCATCACTCTCAAGTTCAAACTCATCTTCAACCTCTTCACCGATGGCCAATTTAAGTTCACGTTCACTTAGCATATCCAGTTCATCAAATTCACCTATATTGTCTGCAATCGCAACCTCTTGCATATCCAATGGCTCAGAATGATCTTCTTCACTGATTTCATCTTCATCACTACCGAGTTCTTCGGATAAAGTATCCTCAAAGTCGAGATTCAATTCATCCATATCCAGCTCACTGTCAAGAGTTTCTGATCCTAGAGCCTCAACCGCATCTTGAATTCGAGTTTCCAAATCCCCCAATTCCTCATCATCCAAAAGCATCTCATCATCCAGATTTGGCAATGTCATCTCATTATCGAGTTCTAAATCCAAATCATCAAATGATTCTAGCGACTCCTCTGATTCTAAAATTCCAAAATCTTCTTCAACTTTTGTCTGGGCTGGCGTCTCTTCCCCCAGCGGCTCATCGTCCATCATCAGCTCATCTTCTGTATCGTCATCATCGAGGGTAAACATCTCTTCATCCAAAGCGGCATCTTTATCTCCGTGAACATCAGGTTCATCTATTCCACGGATAATAATCTCCTCTTCTAAACCCCAATCATCGCTTTCTGTATCGTCTAAAAGGTTTTGGACCTCTTGCACCTCTTCTTGATCCAAAATAGCGGTTGGACGAATATCACCCATATCTTCTAAAATATCACTCTCATCATGAATATCCAATGAATCGTCAATATCACCTAAATCAAATGAATCCAAATCACTCGTCTCTTTCAAATCCGGTAGAGAATCATCGAGGTTGATTGCATAAAGGGGGTCATTCTGGATGATTGGTTCTTCATTTTGAACACTCTGCGGGGCAGAAGAAGAGGCTGTTTTTTTATCAATTTTTACAAACATATCTACCAAATCCGTCGGGAGAAACGGTTTGTTGATAATATTGTCAAATCCAGCTGGAACCGCTTTACCTCGTGTCGCCATCAACAATGTCGATTTATAGGTAACCAACTCTTTTAAAGATTCAAACAACTCATCGCTGTAGAGTGCATCATCGATAATCAATAGATCGTAATCGCTCTCTTGAATCTCGTCCACAGACCAAATAACACTCAACTCATCTTTCGTCTTTTGTGCGCTGAGAGCTACCAGTTTTCGAACGACCGGATTATCGTTAAAAAGCAAAATCTTCATTGCTACCCCTCTTTAAGTGCCCTTGTTCTATCAAAAGCTTCGTGGTATCATTGTAACTAAAAAAAAATTAAATGATAAAACTTCTGATACTTCTTTCTCTCTTTATCCCCCTTTTGGGTCAAGAAAAGCTCTATCGTCTCCCCGATCATCACTCACGCTTTACGTATGATCTCAATCATATATTAAAAAAGAGTACCCATATAACTATTTCATCCCCTTCATTTAACCATGCAGCCTTAAAAAAAGCTATTTTACAAAGGGCCAGAAAAGGTTCATCGATAACGTTTGTGGTAAATAATCCAAAAGGTGATCCACTAACAATGGTTCAATACGAACGGATCAATCTCTATGTATCCTCTCATCCAATACATCAGACTCTTTTTCTGATTGACGATTCCCTCGTCTGTACTTTAGATGGGAATTTTGACGAAGAAGAGCTAAGTTCACAGCATCATCTCATTCGATGCAGCGATGATCAACATACAATCCAAACCCTAAAAGGCTCATTCATAGCCATTTTAAAACACTTAAAGCCCTATTTAGAATAACTTTTCAAGAAAATTGTACGCATTTTGTGTTTGTGATGTAACGATCATCAATGTGGCTCCCAATGTCACCATCAACACTACAAATGATATACCGATTTTAATCGGCATCCCGATGACCAAAAGGTTAAATTGAGGCATCGTTTTCATCAGCATCCCGAAAATAACATCGGCGAGCATTGTTAGTGCCGTAATCGGAAAAGCGATCATAAAGCCAACCACAAACATATTGGTCATAGCGTGCATGATATACTGAAATAATGAAGGTGTCATCAAAAATCCACCCAGAGGAACCGAACTGATCGATTCCGAGGCATAGAGCAATATCCAGTGATGAAGATCAAAAACCAGTAGGATCATGAGAGCTAACAACGCTAAAAACTGGTTGATAATCGGCATCGAAACCCCCGACTGCGGATCGATCGCCGATGCGAGTGAAAACCCCATCATAAATGATATCTGCCCGCCGGCAAAGGTGATGACATGATACGCCAACTGCAAAACTATCCCCACAGCAAGCCCAAAAAGCATCTCCCCTAGAATAGCTACCGTTAAAGAGAGTGCATCCGTTGGAATATTGAGCGGCGGCACCGCACCGAAAAAGAAAACGGTGAAAAAAAAGGCCATGGCTGCTTTGATTGATATAGGGATATTGGCGTGCGAAAAGATAGGTACAGCCATAAAAAGGGCGGTAAAGCGGGTAAAGAGTAAAAGAAAAGCGATCGTTCGTCCTTCGCTAAATATCTCTGCCCACTCCATAAGTTAACCCTCGCGCAAACTACCGTTTTGCATACGATAGATATGATTACAACGTTCCGCAAGTGATTCATCATGAGTTACTAACACCATCGCGGCACTATGCTCTACTAAATAATCTTCAAAAATCCGCATAACTTCTAGCGCGGTAGCATGATCGAGATTTCCCGTCGGTTCATCCGCAAAAATCAGACGCGGTTTTTTCGAGAGGACACGGGCAATCGAGACCCGCTGCTGTTGACCACCGGAGAGTTCTGTCACTTTTTGAGCTATAACATTTTCAATTCCTAAACGCTTCAGTAAATTCGGATCAATCGTTTGCTGCGCCAAAAGTGCCGCTACTTCGAGATTCTCATACGCGCTGAACCCTTTAAAGAGATAGTGGCTTTGATAGATCATCCCTAAATCATGCCGACGCAGTTGAACCAGTGCTTTGTCATCCAGAGCATAAATATCTTTTCCGAACAATTCAACGTTCCCATGATTTGGACGAAGAAGCGATGAAAGAATATGCATCAGGGTCGATTTACCACTGCCGCTGACACCGACAATGGCAATCGATTCTCCGGCATTAAGTGTCAGATTAAGATCCTCAAAAAGGGGGTAATCAAAATGATGCGATAAAGAGGTGGCTTTTAAAAGTGTCATAAAGAGATTATAGGGAAAAAATGTTTAAGGGGAGTAAAAAAAGAAATATTCCCGCATTAGCGGGAATAGATAAAGGAGGCTTGGCTTACGCCATTTGTGCTGCAACTTCTTCTGCGAAGTTGTCAACTTTTTTCTCCAAACCTTCACCGACTTCGTATTTCACGAATTCAACGATTTCAGCAGTACCGCCAAATTTGGCAGCCTCTTTAGCAACCGCTTCGGCAACCGTCATAGAATCATCCATAACGTAGTTTTGATCCAAAAGTGCAAGCTCTTTATCCAAAGTTGTGTTGTCCGCTACGAAGCGAGCCAATTGACCAGGGATGATGTTCGGCCAGATTTTCTCCGGTTTGCCATCTGCTAGCAATTTAGCTTTGATCGCTTCTTCAGCAGCAGCCATAACTTCAGGAGTCAATTGTGATGCTGAGATATACTGAGGAACGTTTTTAAGTGGTTTTTTCAAACGCGCTAACTCTTCGTTCTCAGTTTTGATCGCTTCGATACGACCGATTGTTTCCGCTTCTACGAATGCAGGATCAAAATCTTTCGATGTCAACGTTGAGGGTTTCATTGCCGCAGCGTGCATTGCAACGTTTTTAAGCATCGGAGCAATCGCTTCGGCTACTTTTGCGTCAGAACACGTTGCTGCTACGAGAACACCTACACGCCCGTTTGAGTGAACATAACCGTTAACACATCCGTTTTCACCAGCATTGAGGGTTACAAAACGACGTGTTACAATTTTTTCACCGATACGTGCTACTTGAGAGGTAAAGTACTCAGAGAATGTACCCGTTTCGTATGATGTTTCATTCAACTCTTCAACAGTGCTAACCCCTGTAGAGAATACGTGTGCGGCAGTGTTTCCGACAAGAGCGATAAAACCATCGTTTTTCGCAACGAAATCGGTTTCAGAGTTAACTTCAACCAAAGAAGCGGAAGTATACGTTTCAGAAATTTTGATTCCCAAAAGTCCCTCAGCCGCTACGCGATCCGCTTTTTTAGCGGTTTGCGCCATACCACGGTCACGCAAAAATTCTTTTGCTTTTTCCATGTCACCATCACATTCAGTGAGGGCTTTTTTACAATCCATCATAGGCGCATCTGTCGCCGTACGAAGGTCTTTGACCATTGCTGCTGTGATTTCTGCCATGATTACGCTTCCTCTGCTACAACTTCTTCTGAAGCCGCTTCTA
>CAZKJU010000072.1:0-11839 GCA_964553185.1 uncultured Sulfuricurvum sp. | reverse complement strand
CAGTGGTAGGGGTGATAAACGTAGGCACTGTTAAAAAGGCGGAAATAGAGATACCCCATCGGATTGTTATCGGTTCGCCAGCGACGCTCTTCGGCAACGACGTTACGCTCAGGTTGGAACTCTTCGTCTTTGAGGTTGAGATTTTGCATCAGTTCGGCAAAGAGTGCGAGCGATTTACCGAGATTCTCACTGCTTGATTTGATGTAATAGTGGGTGAAATCAAATCCTGTCGAAGCGTTATTCATCCCTCCGACACTTTTTACCTCTTCGTCAAACTCACCCGCTTTGAGGTTTTTGGTTGATTTGAAGTTCATGTGCTCCAGCATGTGCGCGATGCCGCTTTTCCCCATCACTTCGTTACGGCTTCCCACTTGATAGAAAATATCAGTAGAGATAACTTTGGAGCCGTTATCCATAGGTATGGCTACGACTTGCAAACCGTTGGAGAGGGTTTGGGTTTCATAATGGGGGAGCGATGAGGCCATAAGAGTTCCTAGAGACAAAATAGTTGCAATGAGGATTTTCATTGCCGATCTGCGCCGATTGCTTCGGTAATTGAGCTGAAGCCATCCGATGCTAAAAGGTCAATCAAACCGCTGTTGATCTCTTCGATCACTTCAGGACCTTTGAAAATCAACGACGTGTAGATTTGGACCAATGAAGCTCCTGCGCGAATACGACGATACGCCTCTTCTGGGGTACTGATACCGCCGACACTGATGAGGGTAGCTTTGCCGTAGAGTTCGCGTGCGATAGCATCGAAGATGTAAAAGCTTCGTTCACGCAATACTTCACCGCTGAGTCCTCCCATATCTTCAGGTTCGGAGACGAGAGAATAGTCGATGGTCGTATTGGTCGCGATGATTCCGTCCGCTCCGCACTCCACTGCATGAACGCACAGTGCTACCGCTTGATCTTCAGACATATCGGGAGCGATTTTGAGCAGAATCGGTTTGTTGGTGATCGCTTTGGCTTCACTAAAAAGCTGAGAGATAAACGCTTCGTTTTGAAGATCGCGTAAGCCCGGAGTGTTCGGAGAAGAGATATTGATGACCATATAATCGGCGTACTCGTGGAGTGCTTTGATCAATGTGGTGTAATCTTTGATAGCTTTATCATCTGGGGTGATTTTGTTTTTTCCGATATTGACACCGATTGGGGTACTAAATGGGTAGATGTTTTTGAGACGGTGAGAGATGCGGAAGAGCCCGTCATTATTGAACCCCATTGCGTTTTGGAGCGATTCTTCTTCGATATGTCTCCATAAACGGGGACGGGGATTTCCCTCTTGGGGTTTTGGGGTGAGGGTGCCGATCTCGGTGAATCCGAATCCCATCGCCATAACGCCGTGAAACATCGTTGCATTTTTGTCAAAGCCAGCAGCAAGACCGACAGGGTTTAGAAAAGTACGTCCAAAAAGCTCTTGGGTAAGAGAAGGGTGGGAGACAAAATGTTTTGCCATCCAGCCGTTAAAGAGAGGGGGACAATAAGTAGCAGAGGTGAGAAGTCCGGCCGCTAGGGTATGAGCGCTTTCGGGCTGAAGTTTAAAAAGCCATGGTTTTAGAGATTCATAATCAAACATACTGACCCGCCTCATTGAGAATAAATTGCCGCGATTATACTCAAAAAAGGATTAATAGGGGATTATTCAGCCATTTTCCCTGCAAGACGGCGATAGTTTTCAGAGGTTTCGAGAAGCTGAGAATGGGTTCCGCGAGCGATAATTTCCCCCTCCTCAAAATATAAAATCATGTCTGCATGAGTAATGGTACTGAGTCTGTGGGCGATTATAACGGTAATTTTGTCTTTAGAATAGCCATCCAATGCGGCTTGAATCCGTTTTTCACTTTCGTTATCCAGTGCGCTGGTTGCTTCATCTAAAACTAAAAGTGAGGCATGTTTGTAAATCGCACGGGCGATGGCGATGCGTTGACGCTGACCGCCGGAAAGGTTTGCTCCGAATTCTTGCATTACGGTGTAAATCCCATCAGGGAGAGCCAAAGCAAACTCAAGTGCATCCGCTTTTAGGAGGGCTTCTTTAACTCTCTCTTCATCAATTTCACTACCATAGGCAACGTTAGCGGCAAGGGTCTCTTGGAGGATATAGACCCTTTGTGATACGGCGGCAATATGGCTGCGGAGAGAATTTTGGGTATAGGATTTTAGGTTATGGGTATTAAGAATAATGTTCCCTTCACTCGGATCATAAAAACGGAGTAGGAGATTTACTAATGAGCTTTTTCCTCCCCCGCTTTGTCCTACCAGTGCAACCGTTTGACCCGCTTCGATGGTCAGGTTGATGTCATGAAGCGCGACCTTTTCACCGAATTTGAGGGAAACATTATCAAATTCGATGGAGTGAATAGGTTCATTGAGGGGGATAGTTCCATCTTTGATCTCATTTTCGATATCAAAAAGATGAAATACCCGTTCACTCGCCGCTTGGGCGTCTTGGATGCGGCTATAAATGGCACTGACACGACGAAGGGGCTGAAATACGAGCCCTACCGCGGTTAAAAAAGCGGTAAACTCTCCGACACTCATAGCCCCTGAGTACACTTGTTGTCCTCCGACGAAAATGACGCACGCGAGTCCGGTTGCGGCGATGATCTCCATTAGAGGTGAAACGAGTTCACTGGTGTATGTTGTTTTCATATTGAGTTTGAAAAAACGCTCATTCTCCTCTTTAAATCGTGTAACCTCATACGTTTCGGTTGCGTTGGCCTTGATGATTTCACTGTTATTGAATACTTCAGTTAATCGGGTCATCAAATCGGCATTTTTTTCCTGAGAACGGTGAGAGAGGCGTTTGAGGCGGCGTGTGATTTTTAAGAGTGGAAAGATAATCACCGGCATGACAAACAGTGCCCAAAAGGCGAGTGTAGCGTTGAGGTAAATAACATATCCGATGAGGGCAACGACAGTGAGGCTCTCGCGGATCAGTTCAGGCATCATGGTCGAGACAAAATACTGAATACGGGCGATGTCATTGGTGATACGCGAGATGAGTTCACCGCTGCGGTTTGTGTAGAGAAACTGCATATCCATATGAACCATTTTTTGAAGGAGATCTTCCCGTAATCGAGAGACAATGTGCATTCCTATATAGGTATTGTATACCGCTTGTAAATAACGGCCGATAGACTTGATAATGTAGATTCCGATGAGAAGGGCAGGGATAAAATAGAGCATATGCTCTTCTTTTTTTATGAACATATTGTCCATCAGAGGCTGCATGATATGGGCTGTTCCTGCGGTTGCCGTCACCGTGAGGAGTATTCCGATAAGCACCATGATATATTGAAATTTATACCCTCGTATATAGGGCCAGTAGCGTTTATAAATTTCGCTGAATTTCACTCCCGTATCTCCCAAAAAGTTCCATTGATTGTATCCATAATGGATACCCCAAGGGCAGTTAATTCATCGCGAATACTATCGGAAGTCGCGAAATCTTTCGCTTTTTTGGCTTCACTGCGTTGAGTGATCAAATCATTGATTTTTGCTTTTGCCGCTTCATCCAATCCGAATTGGAAGTATTCAAAAGGATTTTGGCTTCCAAAGCCCAAAACGGTTTCGATAGTTTCTAATGATGAGAGGAGAATCTGGCGATAGTGTTTGTCTTTCGGATTGGAATCGAGCGCTTCGTTCGCTTGTGCAATCAGTTCATCGATGAGGGCATAGCCACGTGAGACGTTTAGATCATCTCCGAGAGCTTCGAGAAGATTATGTTTAAACTCGGTATCGATAGTATCCGCAGTTAGTCCGAAAATGCGTTTCTTGAGACGATAGAGACGATCCAAGCGACGTTTGGAAGCGATTAAATCCTCTTCGTTGAAGTTAAAATCTCCCCGATAATGGGTGCTTAGGAGATAAAAACGGAGAACCTCTCCATCGTAGGCTTTGAGAGCGTCTTTTAGGAAAAAGCTGTTTCCAAGACTCTTTGACATCTTTTCACCATCGATCGTGACAAACCCGTTATGCATCCAATATTTAGCCAACTCGTGATTGGTGGCACAGCGGGTTTGTGCCGCTTCGTTCTCATGATGCGGGAAGAGAAGATCGGCTCCGCCACCGTGGATGTCGATAGCGTACTCTCCGACGTGGGGGCTCACGTAGCGCTCGATCATCGCCGAACACTCCAAATGCCATCCCGGACGACCGCGCCCGAACGGAGAGTCAAACGCGACACCCTCATCGTGCACCGCTTTCCAGAGGGCGAAATCGGCATCATGCCGTTTTTCGGAGACTCTCTCGACGCGGCTGACGTTTTCAGTACTTTGGCGGTTAGAGAGGGAGAGGTAATTTTTATCGCTTTGGGTATCGAAATAGATGTCACCGTTACTGATGAGATAGGCGTGTTTTTTATCCAAAAGTTTTTGGATCATCTCTGCCATCGCATCGATTGATTCGGTCGCTTTGGGCTCTAACGTCGGTTTTTGGACTCCAATGGCTTCCATGTCACGGTGATACGCCGCAGTGTAACGCTCGGCGATCTCACTCGTGCTGATCGCAAGCTCACGTGCTTTGTTGATGATTTTATCGTCGATGTCAGTAATGTTTCGGGCGAATAGGACATCATACCCCTCGGCTTCCAAAACACGGCGAAGCAGATCGAAGACCAAAGCACTTTTTGCGTGTCCGAGGTGTGCATCATCGTACACGGTAGGGCCGCAGACGTAGAGGGATACTTTCCCCTCTTGGAGCGGTTCAAATGGTAGTTTTGTTTTTTTAACGCTGTCGTAAAGAGTCATAATATTCCAATCGTTTTATCGTATCAAGTGTATCAAAAAATTGTTTAGAGCATAGAATCCTACCCCAAAACCGAGTGTGCCGAGGATAAAATAGAGGCTAAAACGGGTTTTGAGAAGATCAAAAAAGATTTTCCATCCCACTTCCTTGACGGTGAGGACAAACTGCACAGCCCCTCCAATACTCCCTGCTAACGCCAAGCCTGCTGCCCCCATGCTTTGCATCAAAATAACCGAGAAGATAAGATTGATAACGAGAGAGATGACAGCGATTTTAGCCGCTTTGAGGTGCTTGTGTTGAGCATAGAGATACATCGAAAAGAGTTTCGCCAACCCAAAAGGGATCAGCCCCACCATGTACATCTGCAAGACGCTTGCCGTGTTGAGGGTATCTTCGAGGTCAAATGCCCCCCGCTCGAATAGCAACCAAATAATCGGTTCTGCCAATAAAATTCCGCCCAGTACGGATACCCCCAACAATGCACTTAGAAGCCAAAATGATTTAAAGAGATTTTTGTAGGCGAGTTCATCGTTTCCATTATTGATCGCTTTAGCGATAGTGGGGAAAAGGGCGGTTGTGATAGCGAGGGCGATAATGGCGAAAGGGAGTTGAAAAATACGGTTGGCGTAAAAGAGATACGACACCGATCCCGCCGCCAAAAACGAGGCAAGCGACGTATCGATAAACGAGGCGATTTGCGCCGTAGAGTTCCCGACGACTGAGGGGATAAAGAGGGATTTGAATTTTGACTCTTCTTCTTTGACATCTTTGGTTTTGCGGTATTTCCATCCCCCGACGAGAATTTTCATCAGCCCTTGTTTACGGATTGCATAGAGGTGGGTGATGACTTGAAACAATCCCCCGATGAGGATAGAGAAACTCAGAGCATAAACGATGGTCTGGGGATCAGAGTTGGTAAAGAGGATCAGAGCGACGATCATCGCGATGTTGAGCCAAACGGTTGAGAAAGCGGTGGTGAAAAAGTGCTCTTTATGTTGTAACAGTGTCCCTAAAAAAGTGACGATGAAAATGAGGTCTAAATACCAAAAATTGATAGCCGTGAGAGGTGCAGTTTGAGAGATGAGGTCGTGTCCCCAATCCCACGCCAACATTTTGGTAAAAAAACCGGGAAAGAGGGTAACGAGAAACGAGAGAAAAACGATAAATGCCATAAAACGGATAAATATGGCGATGGCAAAGACACTTTTTTGATTTGAGGCAATATACGAGGGCATAAAACTTTGGGTAAACGACCCCTCCGCGAAGATACGGCGAAAGAGATTGGGAAATTTAAACGCCATTAAAAAGATATCACTCCACACGTTCGCACCCAACACGGACGTCATCAGAATATCACGTCCGAGACCCGTAACGCGGGAGATGAGGATACCGAACGAGTTGGAGAATATCGATTTAAACATAGTTTATTTTTAGTCCAAAGATAAATTTTACGCAATTTTAACCGATATGTGATTAAAATAGGGGCAATTATAAAGGATACAAACATGGGGCTGTTAAGCAAAGAGGATGAGAAGGAAGCGATCAATGGGCAAATGAAGCCGATTATCGTTCGTACTTCCAATGTTGCTAAAGAACTATTACAAGCTGCCGCAAATTTCAAAGTACCCGTCAATTCGCTCGATTTTAATCTGCTTAATACCCAAACCTTTAGCCGAACCGTCGTTAACGGTCCCTCTGATGACTGGATTGAACTCTCAACTGATGAGGTGAGAGATATAAAAGAGGACCAATTTTTAAATCCAAAATTCGAGCTCAAACAAATTTATGAAATCGAAATTTTTTCGATTGCGTCAACGACTTTACTCAATACTATCGATATCTCCATCGGTGGAAATCCAACGTTATGCAAAATTTATTTAACGATTAAAGCAGGGAGTATCGCCCACTATTACGAGCAATTTCAGCAAGATTTTCTCCAACTGGTTAACAAGAAGAAGCTTCGAGCCAACATGCTGATTAACCTTTTTGACTCGATGATGCTCCCGAATCTGGAGCCTCTTTTGGCAAAAATCCGTGTTCAGGGAGAATATCGGTTTGAAGAGCAGGAACGTTATTTGGTAGCACAAGGAATCGAGCCGGTTGAGACAATCAATGATAAGCTGATCCTCCATTTTGAAGCTAAACGCAAACCTCAAGAAGAAGATGGTCGAATAGATTATTCAAAACGGGGTTTTGTCATCAGTGTTGTTAAAGATGAGTTGTTAATCGAGTATATCAAAGCACGCAAAGGGGAGAGCGGGCGCAATTGCAGAGGGGAGTTTATCGTCCCAAAAGAGCCTCTGATAAAATTTGAGCCGACCTTTGGAACAGGCGAGAAGATCGCTGTGATTAATACCCAAAATACGATTGAATACCGAGCAGCAGCTGGAGGGTATGTTACCTTTGAGGGGGGGATATACGATATAAAAACCGAAGTTGAAGTCAAAGAGATCAGTTTTAGAACAACAGGATCGATTGATACGCAACTTGATGCCGATGTCTCGATCAATGTCAGCGAAAAAGATTCGATGAAAGATGCTATCGGGATGGGGATGGAAGTGACTGTCCATACCATCAATATTGATGGTAATGTCGGCTCTAACGCTAAAGTAACTGCACAAAAAGCGACTGTAGAGGGGCAAGTCCATCAGAGCGCTATCATTAGTGCCGATGAATTGAGTATCAATATTCACAAAGGTACGGCGTTCGGAAAAACGGTCAATATTACCCGATTGGAACATGGTACGGTAGATGCAGAAACGGTATTTATCCGTCAAGCAACGGGCGGGAAAATCCGAGCACGTGAGATTACGATTGAACTCTTGGGTTCTCATGTCAAAATGACAGCATCGCATAAAATCGAGATAAAAGCACTGCAGGGGGGAGAGAACCAATTTATTATCGATCCGCTGTTGAACGAATCGAATGACAACCTTTCCGAACAAACCAAAAAAATGGAACTGGCAAAAAAATCGATTAAAGATATTCAACGTGAACTTGCAGGGTATGAGCAAACATGGCGTGAAAATGCTCCGGCAATGGAGGAGCTTAAACACAAACTGCTTCATTACAAACAAAGCGGTATTAAAATGCCGAGTGCCTTTGTCGAAAAATACCAACAGCACCAGCAGTTTAAAGCAAAAATGGACGAACTTCGCAATGAGTTAAAAACGAAAGAAGATCAGTATGCGTGGTTGAGTGAAAAACACACCTCTCTTCAAAGCGGTATATTTGATGCTCGGATTATCAACCATGACCGCTGGAAAAATCATAATGAGATTATTTTTAAACTGATTGATCCGCCGATCGAAGTGATGTATGTTCCCAGTCACAATGCGGATGAGACGATTTTGGGATTGCATGAAGACGAAGATGGAGAATTTACAATTAAGGTACTGTCGAAATGATTATCGGACTAGAAGGAATTATAGATTACAAAGAACCATCATCGGTTCATCTCAACGTTAACAGCGTTATCTATGAAGTATTTATCTCATTACACACGTACAGTGCAATCGGCTCAGAAAGAACGCGATTGCATATCCATCATGTCATCCGTGAAGATGCTCAGCAACTTTACGGATTTGCCCAAAAGAGTGAAAAAATTCTCTTTGAAGGGATGTTAAAAATCAACGGAATCGGGCCAAAAGCAGCATTGGCAATTTGCAGCACCTTTACGCCGGAGCAGTTTGCGGGTATTATTTCATCTAAAGATCTCAATGCACTCAAAAAAGTTCCCGGTATCGGACCTAAAAGTGCAGGGCGTATTATGGTGGAATTGGCAGGATTTGATGCGGTATTATTAGGTTCTGGAAGCACGGCAAGCACAGCAACGACCGAGGCATCGATGGCGTTAGAATCGTTGGGCTTTAAAAAAGAGCAGATTGCCAAAGCACTCAGCGCATCAAGTGCAACCGATACACCAACGCTGGTTAAAGAGGCGTTGAAACAACTTCAAAAACTTTAAAAAGGAAAATTATGAAATTAGCCATTTTATTCGGCGGAGCAAGTTATGAGCATGAAATTAGTATCGTTAGTGCGATTACGGTTAAAGAGAAATTAGAGAAACGGTTTGAACTCAGTTTCATCTTTTGCGATCAAGATCATAAGTTTTATCTGATTGACGGCTCTAAGATGAAAGCGATCACGTTCTCACGCGGAGAGCATCGTAAAATGCCCCAAATTTTCCTCACCAACGGCGGGTTTGAACAACGCAGTATGTTTGGAGCTAAAAAACATGAGATGCCACTCCTCAACTTGATCCACGGCGGTGACGGTGAAGACGGCTCTATCGCATCACTCATGGATTTCTTCCACATCCCATTCATCGGTCCTCGCAAAGAGGCGTCGATGCTCAGTTTTGACAAACACTATACCAAATGGTTTGCCGCCTCTCTCGGTGTCAAAACTTTGCCGTACGAGGTTCTTCACAAAGAAGATGAACGTGTTATTACTACCGAATACCCGTTTATCGTTAAACCTGCCCGTTTGGGAAGCTCTATCGGTGTGAGTATCGTCCGTGAAGCCTCGGAACTCGATTATGCGCTCGATGTAGCATTTGAATTTGATAATGTATTGTTAATAGAGCCGTTTATTGCGGGGGTAAAAGAGTACAACTTGGCCGGGTTTAGTGCACGCGGTGAGATAACCTACTCGATTGTCGAAGAGCCTCAAAAAGCAGAATTCCTCGATTTTGAGAAAAAATACCTTGATTTTTCCCGTTCAGGTAACGTGGCTGAAGCAGCGGTGAGTGAGACTTTGGTTCAGCAATTGCGTGATGCGTTTAAAACAATCTATTCGCCGTTGTTTGAGGGGGCATTGATCCGATGCGATTTCTTTGAAATCGAAGGCGAGGTGTACCTTAACGAAGTGAATCCAATTCCCGGATCAATGGCAAACTATCTTTTTGAAGATTTTAGCGGCTCTATCCATAAACTTCTTGGTGCATTACCCGAAAAAAAAGCGATTCGGGTGAACTACGACTATATCCACTCTATTTCCCAAGCTAAAGGGAAATAAGCGTGGCAGTTAAGAGCGTTCAATACAAACAGCATACCTTCTCGATCAGTTATGAGATACTCAATCCGAGTGCCCATTACGATATTATTTTCCTCCACGGCTGGGGTTCTCATAAAAATCTGATGAAACGCGCTTTTGGCGATCATCTAGGGCAGTTTCGCCATATTTACATCGATATGCCTGGTTTTGGGAACTCAACATGCAATATGGCACTCACGACAGAGGATTATGCAACGATATTAGAATCGTTCATTTCGATGATCGAAGCGGATAAAATGATTATTTTGGGTCACTCGTTCGGTGGTAAAGTGGCAACTTTGCTCAACCCAGAATATTTAGTATTGGTCGGTTCTGCAGGAATACTTGTTCCGAAGCCGTTTAAAATCCGTGCTAAAATCGCCCTTTTTAAACTGCTGAAACTGAGCGGTCTTACTCAATTACGCCGTTTTTTCGTTGCTCCCGATGCGCAAGGATTATCGCAACCGATGTATGAGACGTTCAAAAGCGTTGTAAATGAAGATTTCAGTGAAAAATTTCGTGCGTACAAAGGGAAAGCATTGCTTTGTTTTGGTCATCAAGATACGGCAACACCGATGTGGACAGCGTATAAAATTGCTGAACTTATCTCTGACTCAAAAGTAGTTGAGTTTGATGGAGATCACTACTTCTTTTTGGAACAAGCCGCAACCGTTTCCAAAGAGATCGAAAAAACGGTATTAAAAAGTTTAGAACACTAAGGGAACACTATGGAATTGACACAAATAGCCTCATTTATCGCTAATATCATTTTTGTCATTGCATTGGGTTGGTATCTGATTACTAACTTGCAATGGTACGATTATCGGATTGAGCGGGTAGTATTGCGTCACCATAAAAGCTCATGGCATTTCATCTATTTTATTGCCCCTTTTATTCTTTATTATATGGCAGGAGCATACTCTCTCTACGTTGTGTTAGCTTATCTTCCCCTTCTTGCTTTATGGATTAAACGTCTTGATAAAAAATTGGTGTTGACGTGGCGTGTCAAGCGCTTTTTAATCCTTTTAGGCTCGATTGCGGTTTTATTGAATCTTCTCATTGCGTTTAAAGGGTACTCAACTACCTACAGTGTAATTTTTCCTCTTGTTTTGACCTATCTTCTCTCATGGGGAGTGGAGAAATTTTTATTTTTGGCCTATAAACGTCAGGCTAAAAATAAAATTGCCTCTATGAATGATTTAACCATCATCTGTGTGACCGGAAGCTACGGTAAAACTTCGATGAAAAACTTTATTGCTCAGGTATTGGGCCAAAAATACAATGTTTATGCAACGCCGCGCAGTGTCAACACCCTCGGCGGTATCATTCGAGATGTCAATGAGTCGCTCCCCTCATCGGCTCAAGTCTATATTTGTGAAGCAGGTGCTCGCGAAGTAGGGGATATTTACGCCATCGCACAGCTGCTTCATCCGCAAATCGTCGTTGTGGGTAAAGTTGGGCCTCAACATATGGAGTATTTTAAAACACTCGAACGGATTCAGCGCACGAAGCTCGAAATTATCCAGTCAAACCGTCTTAAACGGGCATTTATCCACACGTCGGTAACGGATGAGCCGCATGAAAAGGTAACTTTTTTCGGCTCTGAGATCCATAACCTCGCGGCAACACTTGAGGGGATCGATTTTGATCTAAGTGTGAATGGAGAAAATCGTCATTTTCACACCTCGGTGCTCGGTGGATTTCAGACCATCAACATCAATGCGGCAATTTTGATCGCAGAAGAGATGGGAATGAGCTCTGATGAGATCGTGAGTGCGGTCGAACAACTCAAAAGTGTCGAACACCGATTGGAGCGGATCGATGCAGGGGGTAAAATTATCCTCGATGACGGTTATAACGGTAACATCGACGGAATGTTGGAGGGGGTACGCTTGTGTTCGCTCCACAGCGGTCGTAAAGTGATTGTGACACCGGGATTGGTTGAGAGTACCGAAGAGCTTAACAGCGAGTTGATCCGCGCTATTAACGGTGTATTTGATATTGCTATCATTACAGGGCAGTTGAATGCCGCACAATTTGATAAAGAACT
>CAZKJU010000071.1:4879-11948 GCA_964553185.1 uncultured Sulfuricurvum sp. | reverse complement strand
GTGCGGATGAAAGGACTTGAACCTTCACACCGTTAGGCACCAGATCCTAAGTCTGGCGTGTCTACCAATTTCACCACATCCGCACATAAAAAAAGAAGTCTAAGGTGGTACGCCCTAGAGGATTCGAACCTCTGACCGATGCCTTAGAAGGGCATTGCTCTATCCAGCTGAGCTAAGGACGCGAGAGTATATATGGTGCGCCCGATAGGGTTCGAACCTATAACCTACGGATCCGAAGTCCGTTACTCTATCCAGTTGAGCTACGAACGCACATCCTTCTAAAACATCGCGTATCAGAAGAGTTTCAAACCAGAAACAAATGGGGTGGAATATGGGAATCGAACCCACGACCCTCAGAACCACAACCTGATGCTCTAACCGACTGAGCTAATTCCACCATCTGTAAAGGAGTCTGTGTTTGAATGATACAAATCAAAGAAAAAACGATGGTCGGGGTGAAAGGACTCGAACCTTCGGCCCCTTGGTCCCAAACCAAGTACTCTAACCATACTGAGCTACGCCCCGACCTTCATCTAATCAAACCCAAGTGAGCTAATTAGTGAGGCGAAATTATAGTCGAAAATCTATGAAATGTCAATAGTCATCATGATTTTGCTATAATTCATCAAACAAGGAATCAATTTTGCTAATGATTTGACAAGTAGTGGATGAAGGAATAGAATGAAGATAGCACATTTTAGCCGATGGGGATTTTTGATGGCTGCCGCAGGTTCGGCGGTAGGTCTGGGAAATATTTGGAAATTTCCTTATATTACAGGCGAATACGGTGGGGGTGCCTTTGTTCTAGTCTATTTATTGACGGTGGTTCTGGTCGGATTTTCGGTCATGATTGCAGAGATGCTGATTGGATATTTGGGACGTCGTGACGGTGTCGGAGCGTTTGAAGATTTAGCACCGCGTCATAAAGAGAAGTGGAAATATGCCGGTTTTATGGGGCTTTCAGGAACACTGGTAATGTTTTATTACTCGGTGGTGATCGGATGGATTTTTTACTATATCACCCTCTCTTTCGGGACATTACCCGCCACGATTCCCGAGGCGGAAGGGATTTATAACACTCTGATGACGCAGGGTGTCGGAACGCAAATTTTCTTTCATACATTGGCGTTTATGATCACGACAGCGGTATTGATTCGCGGGATCAAGGGGGGGATTGAGAAATTCAACCTCGTGTTGATGCCATCGCTTATTATGATTATTGCAGGGATGCTGATGTATGCGATGGGGATGGAGAGTTTCCCTAGGGCGGTGAGTTATATGTTTAACCCTGATTGGAGCAAGCTTACCTCCGAAGCATTTGCGGTAGCGGTAGGACATGCGTTTTTTACCCTTTCTTTGGGGATGGGGGCGATTATGATCTATTCGGCATCATTGCCAAAGGATAGCAATCTGGTTCGTGCGTCGATTTTTGTTATCATCACTGATACGCTGATTGCTTTGGCGGCAGGGCTTGTTCTTTTTACCTTTTTATTTCAATACGGGGCTGAACCGGCAAAAGGTCCGGGGCTGGTCTTTATCTCGTTACCTGCCGTTTTTCATGCGATGGGGTTGGTTGGAAACGTATTGGCGGTTCTTTTCTTTATGGCGCTAGCCTTTGCGGGTCTGACATCTGCTGTTTCACTCGTTGAGCCGATGGTACAGTATTTGATCGATCGATGGGATATGAGCCGAACCAAAGCGGCGATCACTATGGGGACATTCTTTTATCTGTTTGGTATTGTTGCGATTTTCTCACTCAGTGCGGAAACATCAGCGTATTTTACGTGGGGCGGGAAAAGTTTCTTTGATTGGTCGGATTATCTGACGTCCAATGTCTTTTTACCGTTCGCAGGGCTGGTGATGGCGATATTTGTCGGTCATATTATCGAAAAAGAGCGGGTTGCTTCGGTACTTCAAAGAGACATGGGATGGTTTTATCCGATTTGGCGTTTTAGTGTTCGATTTATCGCTCCGGTAGCCCTTTTTGTGGTGATGCTCAATTTGATGGGATTCATAAAGTTTTGATGAGAAAAGAGGTAGAAATGAGTATATGGCGTCAAGTATTGACTCTCCCTGTCATTGTTATTGCAATGGGGTATTTTGTCGACATTTATGATCTGATTTTGTTTGGGGTTGTACGGGTCGAGAGTTTGACCGAATTGGGTTTGGATAAAGAGGGGATTACCCTGTGGGGATCCTATATCCTTAACGCGCAAATGGCAGGGATGCTGATCGGTGGGATCCTTTGGGGGATTTTGGGAGATAAAAAGGGACGCTTATCGGTGCTGTTTGCCTCGATTATCCTCTACTCTGTAGCAAACACCCTGAATGCCTTTGTGAGTAGTGTCGAGCAATACGCATTACTCCGTTTTATCGCCGGTATCGGTTTGGCAGGTGAACTCGGTGCAGGGGTGACGCTGGTGGCTGAAATTCTCCCGAAACATCTACGTGGATACGGAGTAATGACGATTGCAGCATTCGGTGTGTTAGGGGTCGTTGCGGCGAATATCGTGGCGGAGCATTTTGCATGGCGTAACGCTTATATCATCGGTGGAGTGCTTGGATTTATGCTTTTGGTTCTCCGATTTCGTGTTCGTGAATCGGCGATGTTTGAACATCATGTGTCTGATGATGTCAAACGAGGCCATTTTTTCGCCCTCTTTAGTCATAAAAAACTTTTTGTTAAATACATCAAGGCGATTGTGATCGGGATGCCGTTGTGGTATGTCGTCGGGGTTTTAGTGATGTTTTCCCCTGAGTTTGCCAAAGCGCTTATGATTGAGGGAGAAGTAACAGCGGGACAAGCGCTGATGTATACCTATATCGGGCTCTCCGTAGGGGATTTGGCGAGCGGATACCTCTCCCAACAGATGCAAAGCCGTAAACGGGCGTATACTATTTTTATGGTTCTCTCTGTGGCAAGTGTCCTTTATTATTTCACCCTCTCGGGTGCGAGTGCAGGATCGTTTTACGTAGCGGTCTTTCTGCTCGGGGTATTTTGCGGATACTGGGCGCTCTTTATCACGATGGCGGCAGAGCAGTTCGGAACCAATATCCGAGCGACGGTCGCGACGACGGTTCCTAATTTTGTTCGTGGATCGGTGGTGCCGATCACGTCGAGTTTTATGCTTCTCAAAGAGAGTATGGGGGTACTGGGCTCAGCGGCAACGGTAGGGGCTGTGGTCTTTACGATTGCGTTGGCGGCGCTCTATTTTACGCGTGAGACGTTTCATGAGGATTTGGACTATATAGAAGTTTGATATTCTTTTCTTTCTAGAAAGAAAAGAAACAAAAGAAAGTCATCCCCTGAGCAAATCGCTCACGCGACTCTCGGCACGTCTGCCTTCGCGCGTGGCTTTCAAGGATGCTCAGGGGATAGATTGTTATTTGTTTTCGCTTTGCGAAAATTATAAAATCCAATAAAATATGCCCTCACAGCACACCAAAAGCAAGGTCGCGTGCAGTAGTGCACAAGCGTACCGCTAGCGATTTGGTGTGAGGGCGATTTCTTTTGATACTTTTCTATGAAAAGAAAAGTATAGAATGTATTAAAACTGAATCATTCCATCAACGGGCGAACTTGCTGTCGCATACGGACGCTTCGGTATACGTCCCGCTAAATAACTAAGTCTTCCTGCTATAACTGCATTTTTCATCGCTTCTGCCATCAACATCGGATTTTGCGCTTGGGCAATCGCGGTGTTGGTCAAAACTCCATCCGCTCCTAACTCCATTGCTAACGCGGCATCACTGGCACATCCGATCCCCGCATCGACGATAATCGGCACCTTTACCGCTTCGCGGACAAACACGATGTTATACTTGTTTTGAACTCCGAGACCTGAACCGATAGGGGCAGCGAGAGGCATGATCGCATGAGCTCCAGCATCTTCCAAGCGGCGTGCCATAATCGGATCATCCGAAGTGTATGCCATGATTGTAAAACCATCACGCGCCAACACCTCACACGCTTTGATCGTCTCTAGCACATCGGGATAGAGGGTTTTTTGGGTATCGCCGATCACTTCGAGTTTGATGAGATCGATCCCTGTCGCTTCGCGGGTGAGGCGAAAGAGGGTAATCGCCTCTTCGGCAGTGGTGCATCCTGCCGAGTTGGGGAGAAATTTGACGTTTGTCCCCGCAAAGGTATCGCGAAGGTTCGGCTCGTTTGGATTGGTGATGTTGAGACGGCGTACCGCCACGGTGATAAGCTCTGAACCGCTCGCAAGCGTTGCCGCTTTGGTCGTCTCAAACGAGTCGTATTTGCCGCTTCCGACGATGAGACGGCTGCCGAGAGTGTATTTTCCGATTTGTAATGTATGCATAGGTATCTCCAGTTCGATATTTTTTGTCATTCCCGCGTAGGCGGGAATCCAGCTGGATCCCCGGGTCAAGCCCGAGGATGACGGTGAATGGTTTATAACATATCGATTCTATTAAGAATCTTTGAGTATTTTGATCACGCTGAGCGGGAGGATCTCATGCTCGATAGCGCGAATTTTAGCCGAAAAATCTTCTAAAGACTCCTTGGGATTTTTAGTAAAACTTTTTTGCAAGATTATCTCACCGCCGTCAAGCTCATCGGTGACCCAGTGAACACTGACACCGCATACACTCTCATCGCTCTCAAAACTCCGTTCGATGGCACGGGCACCTTTGAAAGCGGGGAGTAAAGAGGGGTGGAGGTTGATGGAACGGATTTGGGTTGTAAAAACAGGGGTCAAAATCCGCATAAAGCCGCAGAGGACGACGAGATCGGGATTGTATTCACCGATGAGGCTGACCAATGCGGTATCGTAGGCTTCGCGGCTTTCATAGTCACGGTGATCCAAAACCTCTACGGGGATATGGGCGGCGCGCGCTTTGGCAATTCCTCCCGCTTCGGGGTTATTGGTGATGGCACAGACGATTGCCCCGTGTTTGAGATGGATTTTTTCGATGAGGTTGGCGAGGTTGGTCCCCTCGCCGCTGAAAAGGGCGACGATTTTTTTCATAAAGTGGTAATTCTCTCAATCAGATCAAATGGGGTGAGGGCATAGTTGTTTTTATCAAAACCGCGTGCCGCGAGGGTGTGGGCAAGCGAGCCTTGAATGGCTGATGTAAGCGGTGAGTACCCTTGGGTTAACAGCGCACCGATCAAACCGCCTAGCACGTCACCGCTTCCACCCTTGGCGAGCGCGACGGTTCCGAGCGGATTGATGTAAAACTCAACATCCTTGCCGATGATAACATTGGCACCTTTGAGGAGTAACACCGCGTTAGGATAGGCGGCGCAAAATTGCTCGACGTAGCCGAAGCGGTTATTTTGTAAGGTAGCGACATCAATATCGGCGAGTCCGCAAACACGGAGTATTTGGGTGAACTCTTTGGGATGCGGAGTGAGGACGATGGTGGAGCGCTTGAGAAGTTTTAGGAACATCGGATGGGCAAAAATATCGGCGTCCAAAACCAGCGGAAGATCATTGTCTAACAGTTGCGTTAGCTCATCGTCGCAAAATTCGATTCCCAACCCCATCCCTAGCGCGATTGCGTTCGCCGAAGAGGGGATTGAATGGCTTTGCATCAGCTCATAGGGGATGGTAACATTTTCGTTGCTGATGAGGCTCACTAAGCCGCTGCCGAAACGGAGTGCGGCAGAGGCGGCAATAATGGAAGCGCCGATTTTCTCGCCGCAGAGTACCGCTAAATGACCATACGTTCCTTTGTGGGCAGAAACGTTTGAACGAAGCGGTAAGGAGAGATCAGCGGGATCGAGCAACTGCCATGCAGAGGGTATTTCATAACGTGAGCGCGAAATACCCAAATTGGCAACGAGGATTTTCCCGACGACCTCTTTGGCGGCGTCACTAAAGAGGCTTCGCTTAAGGGCACCCATCGTTATAGTAAGATCGGCTTTAAAGGTTTGAAGATCAACGTTTCCATCCTCGAACAAACCGCTGGGGACATCGCAGGCTATTTTGAACGCTTTGGTTTGGTTGAGGTTTTGTATCAGTTCACGGGTTGCAGAATCGAGCAGACGGTTCAGTCCACTGCCAAAGAGGGCATCGACAATCACATCATAATGGGTGTTGGATTGATACGCTAATGAGACGCGATACTCCCCTTCAAGCTGCCGTGCGAGTATCCGACCATCTGCACCGTTGTTCCCTTTTCCGCAGACAATTAATACCGAAGAGTCCATCGGAAAATGCTGAACAATATAATCTGCAATGGAAGAAGCGGCATGTTCCATCATGATTGGCTCAGTGAGGGCAAACTTTTCGATGGCACGATGATCTAATGTAGTGACTTCTCGGTAAAGGTTTTGCATGGATAAAGTCCATTTCGGCTATAATTGTATTTATGAACAACGATTATATCGCAATAGCCAAAAACACACTTGAAATTGAAGCGCAAGCGCTTAAAGAAGGCTCTGAAAAGCTTGGAGCTGAGATAGAGCGTGCGGTTAAAATTATTTTAGCGTGCAAAGGGAAACTGGTCATTACCGGTGTTGGAAAATCAGGACTGATCGGGGCTAAGATCGCCGCGACGTTTGCCTCGACGGGGACACCGAGTTTCTTTCTCCACCCGACCGAAGCGTTGCACGGAGATTTGGGGATGATCGGTAAAGAGGATGCGGTACTCGCGATCAGCTACAGCGGCGAAAGCCCTGAACTCAGCTCCATCCTACCCCACATCAAACGCTTTGATATTCCCCTCATCGGGATGACCAGAAACGCTGAGTCAACACTCGGACGCTACAGCGATGAGGTGATTAATATCAACGTAACCCAAGAGGCGTGTCCGCTTGATATTGCACCCACCTCTTCGACGACATTGACGTTGGCGATGGGGGATGCACTCGCGGTGTGTTTGATGAGGGCACGCAATTTTCAAAAAGAGGATTTTGCCTCGTTCCATCCCGGCGGTGCGTTGGGCAAACGGCTTTTTGTCAAAGTATCCGATTTGATGCGCACCAATGATCTTCCGATTGTGGATGAAAACACGCCGCTCAAAGAGGCGATTTTGACACTCAGCGAAGGGCGTTTGGGGACGGTAATGCTCACCGATCCGGAGGGGAGACTCTCAG
>CAZKJU010000071.1:0-4869 GCA_964553185.1 uncultured Sulfuricurvum sp. | reverse complement strand
TTCGCCGTGCATTACTGAGCGAGACATTTTCGCTCGATGCTCATGCAAAAGAGTATGCGACGAAAAATCCTCTCGTACTCGATGATGCGACGATGTTGGCGAGTGATGCGTTGGTTTTGATCGAAGAGAAAAAAATACAGTTGTTGGTCGTCACAAACCGTGATGGCATGATTCAAGGTGCTTTGCATCTTCATACACTCGTGGAAGCAGGTATCTCATGATGCGTTTAAACAAATATATCGCCCACTATTCGACTTACTCACGCCGTGAAGCCGATCAGGCGATTTTGGACGGATACGTCCGAATCGACGGCGAGATCGAAACCAATCCCGCGACTCAGGTCGATGAGCGTAATGCCAACGTCATGATCAGCGGCAATAAAATCACCCCGAGCGATCAATTCACCGTTATCGTCTATAACAAACCGCGCGGCGAGTTGGTAACGAAAAAAGATCCTCAGGGACGCAAAACGATTTACGACTCTTTGGCAAAACAGTATCGCCATTATATCCCTGTAGGACGGCTCGACTTTGCCTCTGAGGGGTTGTTGCTCCTCACCGATGCTTCTCGTGTTGCGACGGCACTCATGACCTCTAAGATGGAACGGGTCTATAAAATCAAGATCAAAGGTCCTGTCACCGAGGGGATGAAAATCGCCATGGGAGAGGGGTTGGAACTCGAAGATGCGAGCGCCGGTGCACATGAACATGCCGAAGCGGGGCCGATGAGCTTTGCCCCCTTTTATGCCTATCAGGTTCAAAAAGACCAAGGGGATTACTCGATTTTAAAAGTGGCCATCGGAGAGGGGCAAAACCGTGAACTTCGCCGATTTTTCGCCCACTTCGGCGCTGAAATCGTCGATCTCAAACGGCTCAGTTTCGGCGGGATTGAGCTCAATAATCTCCCCACCGGAAAAGTACGATTCTTGGAGCGGAGTGAGTATTCAAATTTAAGAGAGTTTTTGGATGCCGTAGAAAAAGCGGAAAAGCAAAAACAAAAGAGCGAGAAAAAAGCGCCAAGGGCAGAGGGAAAACCGGAGTACAAACCAAAAAGTGCTTCAAAAGATAAACCCAAAGCAAAATCCAAACCCTCTAATGAGCCGTTCGGAACGAATAAATACAAACCGGATTCTAAATTTTCAAAAGGTGGTAAAAAATGAAAATCCTTAAATTTCCAACCAGTCATAAAACGCAGTTGATGGATATTAGTGCCGAAGTTAAAGAAGCGGTCATTAAATCAGGTATTAAAGAGGGGATCTGTGTTGTTTTTACCCCTCATACAACCGGTAGCGTATTTTTGTTTGAAAATGCTGACCAAAATCTTCGTCGTGATCTCCTCTCAGCTCTATCGACCGTCATTCCAAGTGATGCAAAATATTCCCATGTTGGAAGCAATGCGGCAGCCCACCTCAAATCGTCTCGTATGGGTGCATCGGTGAGTATTCCGGTACTTGATGGACGTCCGATGTTCGGAAAATGGCAAGGGGTTTTCTTCGGCGAATTTGACGGACCTCGTCAAGAGCGTGAAGTAATCATCAAAGTTATCGCAGGCTAATGTAAATTTTATGGCTGATTTTACCTATCTGCTTCGTCCGAAAAAGTTTGACGATGTGGTAGGGCAATCTCACCTCTGCTCTATCGATTCACCGCTTCGCTCTTTGTGCGAGAGCGGTAATCTTACCCACGCTTTTTTTTACGGTCCTCCCGGTTGCGGTAAAACGACATTAGCGCGGATTATTGCCGAAGTTATGGGGCTCCCATTTTATGAATTCAATGCTACCTCGCTCAAAATAGAGCAGCTTCGCAAGATTTTTGATCAGTATGAAAACTCACTCACCAAGCCTCTGATCTTTATCGATGAGGTACATCGCCTCGCTAAGAACCAGCAGGAAGTGTTACTCCCCGTTATGGAAAAAAACAGTGTGTTAGTGATCGGGGCATCGACGGAAAATCCCTATTTCAGCCTCACTGCTGCGATGCGGTCACGATCACTTTTGTTTGAACTTCATTCCATCGGTTATGATGCGTTAGAAGATTTGTTAGTCCGAACGTCCGTAGAAATGGATGAGGAGGCGCGAGAGTATCTGATCGCCAGTTCGGGAGGGGATGCCCGTGCCATGCTCAAACTTCTCGAAGTCTCTACTGCTCTGAACAAACCGATCACCCTCGAACTGCTCAAATCGCTCCGCCCTGCGGCGCAGTCTTTGGGAAGCTCCGAAGCGGGGGTTCATTACGACCTCGCCTCCGCCCTCATCAAAAGCATCCGTGGATCCGATCCCGATGCGGCGATTTATTATCTCGCACGGCTGATCGAGGGGGGAGAACCGCCCGAATTTATCGCACGGCGTTTGGTGATTCTATCGTCAGAGGATATCGGAAACGCCAATCCTCAAGCCCTCACGCTAACCACCTCGGCAATGATGAGTGTCAAGCAAATCGGGTATCCCGAAGCGCGGATTATTCTCGCGCAAGCGGTCATTTATCTGTGCGCTTCACCGAAATCAAACACAGCATATAATGCGATCAATGCCGCGCAAAGTGCAGTGAAAAATGGAGTGATCCTTGATATTCCCGAACATTTGCGCCAGCAGCACAAAGGGTATCTCTATCCGCACGACTTTGGGGGATGGGTGAATCAACAGTATCTTTCAAAACCCCTCAAATTTGTTGAATTTAAAAACAGTGGTTATGAAGCGAAAATGGGAGAGTGGATAGAGAAGGTGTGGAAGAAATAGTCTTTGTCATTCCCGCGAAGGCGGGAATCCAGCTGGATCCCCGGGTCAAGCCCGAGGATGACGGAAGAGAAAGTGTGGAAGAAATAATTTTAATGTATCGATGAGAGCCGATACCCCATCCCATAAATACTACTCAACGCTTTTTCAGGAAGTTTTTTCCGCAACCGCATCATCATCCCTCGTAAATTATCGGGGCTAATATCGATGGTATTGAGATAAAAATGGTTCAGGATTTCATCCGCACTGCACACCTGCTCAAACTTTTTCGTTAAAAGCTCCATTAAGAGAATTTCATATTTGGTTAAGGTGATAACAGTGTCATGCTCAAAAAGCAATCTTTTCTCTTTATCCCAAAAGAGTTCATTTGAGATATGGACCGTATGTTCTGGCAATAGGGATGGTGTGGATAAAGTATTGATTTTAGAACATACTTTATAAAGTGTATCGAACATTTGAGGGTACTGAACGGGTTTGGTAATGAATTGTGCAACACCGAGATTAATCAACGGGAGAAGATAATCGGTTTCGGCATGGGCAGATAGGATAATAATCGGTTGATTTTCATTGGTAGCTCGAATCTCAGAGGTTAACTCTACTCCATTCATACGAGGCATTCGAATATCGGAGATGACTACATCATAATGTTTTTGTTTTAAGTGATAATAGTTATTGTATCGTTCAAGAGCATCTATGCCATCTATAGCGGTATCAACACGATAAAAATAATCTTCTAATACTCTGACGATACGAGTTCGAAACGGCTCGTTATCTTCGACGAAAAGAAGAGATAAACGCTTCGTCTGTTCCAGTATCAGTTGCTCATTATCAATCAATCATTTTGCCTCAACTTTTTCGCTATATCGATTATTATAACACAAAGGAAATACGGGTTAATTCCTAAATATTGTAGTACGTTGCCTCTTTATGATGCACTACAAGTGCTGTCGTACTCTGCTCAGGGTGAATTTGGAACGTTTCCGAGAGAGTAATACCAAACTCTTCAGGTCGGAGGAGATCAAAAATAATACGGCTTTGCTCCAAATCAGGACATGCAGGATAGCCGAAACTGTATCGTGCTCCTGCATAACGATTTAGCCGAACATCGCGTAAACTGAACCCTTCATCATCATTCGCGATATTTAGATCAAGGCGAATTTGTTTGTGCGCCACTTCGGCTAATGCTTCGGCAAGTTCTACTCCGAACCCATGTACTAAATTGTATTCGAGATATTGGTTATCGGCGTACAACTCTTTTTCATACTCGCTGAATTTTGCCCCGACACTCACACAGGTGAGCGGCAATACATCATCGCGCGTGTGGGTAAAAAAATCGCTCAATGCGCGATGCGGTGCTTTGCGTTGACGCGGAAACTCAAAGACGTACTTAGCATTACCGATGACACTCTCCAAGCTTTCACGATTGGCATTTTCATCGATATTCCATCCGCAACTCTCATCGAAAATGAGAAGTTCTTGATCACTGCTTCGGACAGGATAGTAGCCGTAAATGACGGTCGGATCGAATAATCCACGCTTTACGATCTCGTTTTTGATCCGCTCGAATGCAGGGTAGACTTTGGTCTCTAAAAGTTTTTTATACTCTTCAACCGCCATTCCGGCACGTTTATAGCCCCAGTGGAGTTTAAAGAGGCTCCGCTTATTAATCCACTCACACACCATATCGAAATCGAGCTGTTCACGGCGCAGTACTCGTCGTCCCCAAAACGGAGGGGTTGGGATTTTGACCTCACGGGAGGGCATTTTAAGCTCATGAAACGGAGGGATAACCACATCGATTATTTCTTTAGGGGCGCGTTCGATCATATCCCCACCTAGACGGGTATCGAGACCCACGCTCGGATCGGCGTTGTATTTTTCGATGCGGCTCATCGCGATAACGCCGTCAAACGCGTCACGGCAGTAGAAAATGGCTCCCTGATAGATCGGTCGGCAAAAATCGTCCACAAAACTGCGGGTAAGTGCCGCACCGCCGAGGAGTACCGGAGTGGTGATCCCACGAGAAGCCATGATCTCCAAGTTGTCTTTCATCACTTGGGTCGATTTGACGAGCAATCCCGACATCCCGATCGCGTGAATCTCATGGGTTTTCATGACATCGAGGTACTCTTCGAGTT
>CAZKJU010000070.1:0-11965 GCA_964553185.1 uncultured Sulfuricurvum sp. | reverse complement strand
AATCCGTTAAAGTGTATAATAAACATTATACGATTGATTATAATCACAAATACATCACAAGGAAACCTGTTATATGATAGCCCTTTCACGTATTTTCAGTGCATCACTATTTATTGGTTCTTGCCACCTCATGGGAGCCGGATTATCACTCCCTGCGGCATTGGAGATTTTAGAAACCAACAATCTGGAAATCAAAACCGCCAATCTCGACCTACAAAGTGCGCAAAGCGACACTTCGATAGCCAAAGGGTATAACTACGGGTCTTTGGACTTTACCCAGAGTGCAATGCGTTCGAACGATGCGGGAAATGTATTTGGTTTTAAACTCAGTTCACGAGAAGCTGATTTTGGTGATTTTGGATTTAATGAATTTTTATCTCAAATGGGAAGTATTGGAACACCTGAAGGTCAACAACAACTTCTAGCAACACAGCCAAAAGACCTCAACTATCCCGGCTACCAAAACTATTTCCAAAGTAAACTCACCTACATGGTTCCTCTCTACACCGGAGGAAAACTCAGCGCCTACGGTGATATCAGCGAAAAAATGGAAAAAATCAAAAAACTCGATGCCGATCAAATGAAAACCGAAAAACGGTATGAATTGCGCAAAAGTTATTACGATATGGCACTGCTTCAAAACTCTATCGATCATATGAAAACCATCCATAAGAACATCTCGACCTTAGAGCGTACCACAAACATGATGATCACCGAAGGGTATGCCAAAAAAGTCGATCTTCTCGAAGTGGAAGCGCGCAAAGCCAATGTCGAACGCAGTATCACCGAGATGGAAGCGAATAAAAAGCTTCTTTACCACTATCTCAGCTTCCTCCTTAATACCCCAGTAAACGATATCGAGCTCCCTCGCAATGACTATCCCGCATCTTCTATTAGCGAAGCAGATGTTATGGCGAACAATACGGATCTTCAAAAAGCGAGTAACGGGCTAGAGATACGTGAAAAAATGGTTGATCTTGCCTATGCACCATTTCTCCCCGTAATCGGAGCTTTTGCCGAAGCATCGAGTGCTGACAATACCTTTTTAGGTGATTTTAGTGATCATAAAGCCTACACGATCGGCGCAAAGCTCAGTTGGAACCTCTTTAACGGAGGGGTAGATCAAAATACCCTTGAAAAAGCCCGTATTGAAAAGCTCAAAACTTCAACACAGGTTGAACTCGCTAAAAAAGGGATTGCGTTGCAGTATGACAAAATCCGCACAGAGATTGACAGCTTGAACTCCCAAGTCAAAAGTTTGGAAAAAGAGCAAGAGCTAGCGGACCAAATCTACAAAAACTATGAGGGTCGCTACCATGAGCACCTCGCATCAATGTCGGATGTAATTATCAAACAATCTCAACAAATCGAAAAAATTCTCAACCTTCAAATGGTTAAAAACAAACGAAACGAGCGTATTTTTGCCCTCGAAAAACTAAGCAACGGAGTTAAATAATGAAATTTTGGATCACAACACTTGCACTATCAGCTTCACTCAGTGCCGCAGGACTCAGCCTCTCAGGAAGTGTTATCAGCGATAACCAAAAAATGATTACCAGCCGTAATATGGGCTTTGTCACCAGTGTCAACGTTTCCGAAGGATCCCGCGTTTCCAAAGGGCAGCTTCTCTACACCATCGATTCCAAAGAGATTGATTCGGCGAAAACCCAAGTGGAGCTCGGCATTGCCCAAGCAGAACTCTCTCTTCAAATGTACCAAAACCAATACGCCAATTTGGAATTGAATCTTGAGCGCAATAAACGTCTTTTGGCGCAGGATATGGTGAGTAAATTTGAGGTGGAAAACCTCGAACTCTCGAAAAAGAACCTCCAGAACATGATCTCCATCGGTGAGCGTCAAGTCAATCAAGCCAAAGCACGTCTAAAAGAGGTTAACAATCAATACAACTACCTCCGCATCACAGCTCCAAACAGCGGTGTCGTCGTATCCAAAAATATCAAAGTGGGTGAAATGGCGATGCCTGGGATGCCGGCTATCGTCCTCTCTGATTTAAACGCTCTCAAAATCGAAGTGGAAGTGGCGGAAAACAATCTCAAACTCGTTCCGGTAGGAAAAAAAGTGAAAGTATCGGTTCCATCGGTCGGTTTCAACGGAATCGGTCGTGTAAGTGCCATTATTCCAAGCTCTAACCCAATGACCCATACCTTTAAAATCAAAGTTTCATTTAGCGCGAAACAAACGGTTTATCCCGGTATGTACGCCACAATCGATATCGAATAGGATCTCTGATGCACGCCCCTCACTCTTATCAACCTACCGATTCTGCCGGAAAACTCGCCAAGGGGTTTTTACGTAATCCCCTAACTCCGATACTGGGGATTTTTCTCCTCGTTATCGGATATATGGCACTTATGCTTATGCCCCGCGAAGAGAATCCTCAAATGGTGGTCAGCGGTTCTACCGTTATTATCGCCCTCCCCGGTGCTACCGCCAGTGAAGTCGAAAATGTCATCGTTAAACCTCTCGAGCGTAAACTCAAAGAGGTCAAGGGGATCGAACATATCCACGGTATGGCGATGGACAACGTCGCAGTTATCAATGCCGCATTTTTTATCGGTGAGGCAAAAGAGGATTCTAACCTCAAAATCTACGATAAAATCATGCAAAATATGAGTATCCTCCCAAAAGGGGCAATGCAGCCGATCATCAAACCGCTCGATATCGACGTCGATATCCCGATTGTCTCTGTCGCCTTTTATTCTAATAACCCTTCCATGGATCCGACAATCCTTTACGATCATGTCAAAGAGATTCAGCACCATATTAACGGTCTTCCTAATGTCGCCGTAACCGATATCAAGGGGGCAAAAAAGCATCAGTACAATGTTTTGGTCGACATGAACCGTCTTAGCGGCTACAATCTCTCTCTGGGGCAAATTGTACAGGCTACCCAATCTCTCGCCTATAATGTTCCTGAGATTAAAGGAAAAACGCAAAGTAATGAGATCGTGATGATTGGCGTACGAAACGCTATCGAAAGCGTCGAAGATGTGGGCAATATCATCGTGGCTCAATACGGCGGTTCTGCTATCTATCTGCGTGATGTAGCGACAATCACTGCCGGAAGCGATATCCAAAATTTTAAATCTGCCCTCGTAACCGTAAAAGGTGAAGACGGAAAATTCTCACCGCTAAAAGATCAAATTACCCTCACCGTCTCCAAACTCCAAGGGACCAATGCCGTCATCATCGCCGATGCCGTCAAAGAAGAGTTGGCTAAATACAAAGAGCAAATGGCTGCAGAAGGGATCAATTACGTCATCACACGAAATGATGGCGAACGTGCCAATGAAGCTGTTAATGAGCTGGTTTTTCACCTTATCCTCTCTATCGTTATTATCGCTATCTTACTCATTTTTGTTTTGGGTTGGCGTGAATCCCTGATTGTTACCTTCACCGTTCCGGCGATTTTGGCAATTACACTCTTTATTGCCTACATTACGGGGCAAACGGTCAACCGTATCACTCTCTTTGCCTTCTTGCTCTCTTTAGGGCTTCTGGTCGATGCGGCGATTATTGTTATCGAAAACATCCATCGCCATTTCCACTCACCTGGGGCTGCAGACATGGACGCAGATGAATTGATGATTGAAGCAACCGATGAGATCGGGGCACCGACTAATATCGCCACTCTCGCCATTATCCTCACAATGGTGCCGATGGCGTTCGTCGGTCAAATGATGGGGCAGTTTATGAAGCCTATCCCTGCCAATGTTCCGGTTGCACTCGTTGCATCGCTCTTTGTCGCCTATATCTTTACTCCATATTTGGCAGTACGATTGCTTAAAAAACCCGAACACCACGGAGAGTCTCACTAATGTATAAAAAATTTGAAAATTATCTTCTCACCCTCCTCGCTTCTCCATCCAAGAAAAAGCAGGTCTTATGGGGAACACTGATCGCCTTTATCCTCTCTGTGGCTTTGATACCGAGTGAACTCGTTCTGGCAAAAATGCTTCCAGGAAAAAACAACGATACCTACAGCATCTATGTAGACCTCCAAAATGGGAGTTCTATAGAGCAAACACGGAATGTGACTGATTGTGCCATCGGCGTTTTACAACATGAAAAAGAGGCGTTGGATGCCGAAGTTTTTTTAGGGACTGGATCACCCCTCGATTTCGCAGGTCTTATCAAAGGGTCTCACTTTAAAAACAATGAAAACGTTGCAGAAATTGTAGTGAACCTTACCAAGAAACACGATCGTGATGAGCCCTCCTATATGATGGTACAACGTCTTCGTCCGGTTATCCAAAAAGAGTGTGGAAAACTTTACCCTCAAACCAACATCAAATTTGTTGAACCGCCTGCCGGTCCTCCTACTATGGCGGCAATCGTTGCTGAAGTGTATGGCAACAACAGCGCGGGCATTCGTCATCTTGCGGGACGTATCGAAGGGGTCTTCCAAAAAACTGAAGGGCTAGTGGATATCGATATTATGCAAGATGAGATCTATGATAAATTCGAAGTACGTGTGAACAGTGACAAAATCACCCGCTCTGCCCTCGATGTCAAACATGTTAATGATATTCTCTATCTAGCCTTCGAAGGGATGGGTATCGCGGTTAAAAACTCTCAAAGCGCAACCGACCAAATCCCTATTTTCTTGACATTGACTCCAGAGGGGAAAAAATTTGCCTCTCGTGATAAACTTGCCATTGAGATGAAGCTCTCTTCTCTCACCCTCCTCAACGGTATGGGGATGATGGTACCTATTACCGAGGTGGTTGAAATCGTTCCGGTTAAGTCCAATCCAATGATCATGAGCAAAAACTTGCATCAAATGACCAATGTTGTAGCAGAAACCGATATGGTGTCCCAAGTCTATCCATTGATGGATGCACGCAATGTAATCCTTGATACCTTTGATGATGAATACGAAATCCATAAAATCGGCCTTTTCAATCTTGAACTCATCGATAAAAAAACTGCAGAGCGTTATGAACTGCTTTGGGATGGAGAGATGGAAGTAACTCTCGATACGTTTGTTGATCTGGGCGGTGCTTTTATCGCTGCTTTGATCTTAATCTTTTTACTTATGGTCATTTACTATAAAAGTTTTATCCTTAGCGGTATCGTATTATTAGGCAGTTTCCTCTCCATCATTGGAGTTATTGCAGGACATGGGATAGTCGATCTATTTACGGCAGATACCTTTTTCCTTACCGCGACCTCGTTAATCGGATTTATTGCCCTAATCGGTATCAGTTCACGTAATTCCTTGTTATTGATCGATTTTACCAAATCGCTGATGATTGACAAAGGGATGCATAAAGCTGAAGCAATCGCCTATGCTACAGCAACACGTGCAAAACCGATTTTCCTCACCGCAGCGGCAATTATCCTCGCATCAACTCTTTTAGCCAGTGACGCCGTATTTGGAGGGCTTGGAGTTTCCCTTATTTTTGGTACAATAGCGGCAGTCATCGCATCGCTTGTGGTTGTTCCTGTTCTTCTTCATAACTCTGATTTAGAGCGTCACTTCAATTTTCAGGAGCGTAAAGCGGTATCGATAATGGAGCCATAAAACTGTGTTTACCCCCGTCATTCAAACATCTACCAATGTTATGGCTGATTTACTTCAGACCGCGAATGCTGTGGGAATACCGGAAGATGATCTAGATTTTGATCTCCTCTCTTATGAAACTTATTTCAAAGGGACAGTGGATGAAGATTGGCAAGATCTCCGAGACTGCGCTCTGCTAGATCGAACAACCGAAAATGAAATCCGCTCGAAAATATTTCTCATTCGTCAAGAATATCAAATTCGTATTCACCTGTATAAACCTCACCCTTATCTTGATTTACGCTTTTCACTCGCAACCGATAAATACAAATCCAAAGTGGTCGCAATCATAGAACCCTCTTCTAAAATTCCTCTCAAAAAAGGGGTTCAAGAGTGGTTAAAAGAGGCTATAAAAACCAAGATGCTCCGTCATGAGCTTCTTATCGGGCTTTATGATGAGAATCTTGATCGTGAAATCAACCGCCTCCTTCTTAAAATTCAAAAAGAGGGGCCACTGAGTGCTCTTTATAAACTCCCTATTGGTGATTTTTTCCCTCCGATTCCTCCGATAGATGATTCAATTATCCTCCATTTTAAGCAAAATAAAGAGTCTAAAAGCTTTATCGATGGTGTTCAACCGGGAGAATTGATTTTTGAATATATTTTTCCAAAACATGGCCGTGATGGGCGGGGATGTGATGGAAGTTTTATCGAAGTACCCGAACCGAAAGTTAAATATGCCTCTTACATCGTTATCAATGAAGAGACCATATACAGTGAAGAAGATTCCCACAGTATCCGATTCTTTGCAAAAGTATCCGGTTTTGTTGAGCGAAAAAAAGGGATTTTTACCGTATCCCAAGAACTTCGAATTGAAGCCGCAAATTTCAAAAAAACCGGTTCTATTGAAACAGGATTAGAAAAAGATATCTCTCTGAAAATCAACCGTAAAGTCTCAAATGAAGACTCTGTCGGATCCGGCGTTAGTATAGATGTTCAAAAACTTGACATCAGCGGGACTGTTGGGGGAAATGCTAAAATTCAAGCGTGTGAACTCAATATTGGCGCACAAACCCACCGAAATTCCCAAATCAACGTAACTGAAGTAGCAAATATTCACCTACATCGTGGTAATCTCAAAGCCAAAGAGGCGAATATCGATATTTTAGAGTCAGGTAAAATCGAAGCCGATATCGTACGGATCCAAAAAATGGTAGGAGGAGAAATCACGGCGCGCGAAGTGTATATAGATGTTCTCTATTCTAATGCCCGAATCACTGCCCTTGAATCCATCACCATTGGGACTATTGAAGGTGAGGGGAGCAATCTTGTCATCGACCCGCACAGTATCGAAAGCTATCATGATAAAATTTCTTTTTTAGAAATTGATATTCGGGATAAAACCTCCCGTATGCAAAAAGAGAATAAAGAATTTGTAAATCGTCAAATTAGCTTTAAAGAGAAAAACAGTCGTATCAAACAAATACAGCAGCGTGTCATTAGTGTTCAAAAAGCAGGTTCTGAACCGATGAAAGCGGATATGATCCGCTTACAGCAATATAAAATAGAAGCAGAATCTCTAAAACAATCACATGAAAGTATCAAACTCGCAGAAGAGCATCTAACAGCGTTAAAAGAGGAGCTTAATAAACTCTATCAAGCTGACTTACATGCTGTAATAACCCATAACGGTATTTACAACGGCAAAAATAGGATCATTTTCATAGATCCTAAAACTCGCCAAGAATATGCCATCTCTCCAGAGGGAAAAGTCACCCATATTCGACTCCGCGTTGATGGGGATGAGAAAAAAATACTATTAGAATCCTAAAAAAATCAAACTGCTTTTCTCTTCCATAAAAGGTTTACCCTTTTTGCGGTAAAACTCTGACATGAAATTATCCGACCTCACCCTTACAACCCCTTATGTGTCGCTTGATCCTATCTTTTACCATGAGGTTGCACCGACACCGCTCAAAAATCCGAAACTTATCAGTACCAACCCTCACGCCCTAAAGCTTTTAGGAGTTGATTTTTCTGAGATAAATGAAGAAGAAATTGAAAAATTGCTAAATGGTACTTTTATGTTGAAAGGTTCACGCCCTTACGCCATGTGCTACGCAGGTCATCAGTTCGGATATTATGTACAGCGTCTCGGAGACGGACGTGCTATCAATCTAGGCTCAGTTAATGGATGGAATCTACAACTCAAAGGCTCAGGGATAACCCGCTATTCCCGCCAAGGAGATGGTCGTGCCGTACTTCGCTCTTCCATTCGTGAATATTTGATGAGCGAAGCGATGCACGCTCTGGGAATCCCTACCAGTCGTGCATTAGCCATTATTGGTTCAGAGGAGAAAGTCGCGCGTGAGAGGTGGGAGAGCGGAGCCATCGTACTACGCCTTGCCCCATCATGGATACGGTTTGGGAGTTTCGAATATTTTTTCCATACCAACAAACATAAAGAGCTCGAAATATTAGCCGATTTTTTACTCCGCGAATCATTCCCTCACTTGGTCGGAGTCGAAAATCCTTATTTAAAAATGTATTCTGAAATCGTAAAACGGACAGCCGAGCTAATGGCACAGTGGCAATCGGTGGGGTTCAACCATGGCGTTATGAACACCGATAATATGTCTGCTATCGGTATCACCATCGATTACGGCCCCTTTGCTTTCATGGATGCCTTCGAGAGCGGCTACATCTGCAACCATACCGACAGCGCTGGGCGATACAGTTACGACAATCAGCCTCGCATCGGGTATTGGAATTTGGAACGTCTAGCACATGCCCTATCACCCCTCATAACCCAAGAAAAACTCAAATATGAGCTAGATCGATACGGTGAGTATTTCACAACCAAACTGATGGAACTTTTACGTGCCAAACTCGGACTTGATTCTGCGCATGAAAATGACAGTGATCTACTCAGAAATCTATTTACGGTTATGGAGAACGGACGAATCGATATGAGCCCCTTTTTCCGTACCCTCAGCCGATACAATGGAGATCGCTCGCAACTTCTCCCACTCACCCTCGCCCCAAATCAGTTAAACGAATGGCTGGATCGCTACGATGAGAGGTTACAATCAAATACCTCCTCGTTAGAGGAGCGTCATACACAGATGCTTCGGACCAATCCGAAATACGTTCTTAAAAACTACATTCTCCAAGAGGCGATTGATAAGGCAGAAAAAGGTAATTTTACCCTTGTCAATGATCTGCTGATATTAGCTCAAAATCCGTATGATGAACATAATAACTTTGAACGTTATGCAGGCATTACCCCTCAACAACACACGAATTTGAAACTTAGTTGTTCGTCGTAAAGAACAATCTAGGTCGTCTTGCCATAAAAGTTTATTTATTAATCATATTGTTTGTAATCAACTTGTAACATACAAAAAAGTGATTATTTTTTGATCAGCTGCCTTCCTTTTTTTATTTCATACCTCTTTATACTGTCACTATTATTTATATCTCTTAGGAACCCCTATGCAACGCAACCATCTGATCCGCTATATGAGCGATGTCCAAAATTTTGAAAAAAACATGAGTACCTTATCCGCTAAATGGGATTTACTCACCCTTCTGGGTTCCATGTCCAATATCGGAATGGATACGAGCGAAACCCGAAAAGCATTTGAAGACTTGCTGGATGAGCCTCTGTTGCGTCTCATCGAAGAGACTTTTAACAAAAGCCTCAACGAACTTGAATCCAAAGCTCAAACCGCCATTGATATCCTGATCCGGAACCTTTTTGAGCGTACCGCCGATATCGGATTCCTTGCCACGGATGATGATATACGCGATTATCTCCTCTTTTTAGATTCAGCCGATATGTCTGCTTCGGAGGAGATGCGTGAAATTAAAATCCGAAAAAAAGAGGCGCTAACCGAGCGTTTTCGTGAATATGTCGCCAAATACAGCGTCTATGAAAACATTATCTTGCTCGATACCAAAGGAAAAGTGCTCGTTCAGCTCGATACGACCAATCCGATTACCTATTCTAAAGATCCATTGATCCAAGAATCGCTTCGAACGTATCAGGGGTATGTTGAAAACTACCGTTGCAGTGACCTCAACCATAACAAGCCCTCTTTGATCTACTCGTACCGTGTCTCCAACCCCCAAACCGAAGAACCGCTCGGCGTACTGTGCCTCATCTTTCGGTTTGAGAACGAACTGCAAAGCATTTTTCGAAAACTGACACGAGAAAATCCATACATCGCCCTCGAACTTCTCGGTTCTGATGGCACCGTTATCGCTTCCTCATCGGCACATCATGTACCGATAGGTTCCTATCTCAGCCCTCGCAATAATGAAGATCACCAAACCTACTATGCCGGTTTCGAATACCTTTATCAGTCTGTGAAAACGTCAGGATACCAAGGCTATTTCGGCCCTGGATGGATCGGTCACGCAATGGTTCCGCTTCACCTTGCATTTCGCTCCTCTCTGCGCCCCTCATTTCAAAAAAATAACCTGTTTGAGTCGGTTGCTAACGCTCAAGCCTACTATCCCCAAGAGCTGAAAGATATTTTGGATAAAGCCCGAAAAATCCAAAGCGAACTCGATATTACCGTCTGGAACGGTAATGTCCAGATTGCCAATACCGTAGGTCATGAAAGCCCTTTTACCAAAGCACTCCTCTTTGAAATATCGAAAACTGGGGAAGAAACCAAACGGATTTTCGATCAAACCGTTGCCAACCTAAACAGCGCAATGTTGATTCAATATCTGGAAGATTTAAAATTCCAATCCTCCCTTGCCATCGATATCATGGATCGTAACCTCTATGAGCGAGCGAACGATTGCCGATGGTGGGCACTCACCACGACCTTTCGAGAGTGTCTGTCGCAGGGGAGTGTAAGTGAAGCAGATCGTGATAAAATGAACTCCATTTTGGGTTACATCAACGATCTCTATACCGTATACACTGCAATGTTTATCTATGATCGCGAGGGGGTTATTGTCTCTGTATCGTCTCCCGATGATCACTCACTTATTGGAAAAAGAATCGGCTACACTTGGGCAATGGAGACACTCGATCTTAAAACGACGCAGGAGTATGTCGTATCAACATTTGAACCGAGTCCCTATTATTCCGATCGTTCAACCTATATCTATAACGCCTGTATCCGCGATTTCAACGAACAAAACGTCGGCGGTATCGGAATCGTCTTTGATGCCGAGTCTCAGTTTGAAGCAATGCTGCGCGATACTCTCCCTAAAGATGAGCGCCATGCGATTTCTGATGGGATGTTTGCCCTCTTTATCGATCGCAACGGGCGTGTCATCTCCTCTACTACAGCCGAGATCACCGTAGGAATGGTACTTAATCTTCCGGTATCGATTTTAGAACTCAGCCCCGGACAAAGCGATGCGCAGATTATCCCTTTTGAGGGAGTCTACTACGCGCTCGGTGCGACATGCTCCAACGGGTACCGTGAGTACAAACAAAGTGACGGATACGATAACGATATTATTTCTCTCCTGTATCGCCCTATCGGTGAGGTTCAATCATTGGAGAATGAAGCTCCGGCACAACGTGTCTATACCTATCCAAAACCAAACGGAACAGAAGAGACAACGGAGATTTCAACCTTTTTCGTCGGCGGGTCACTTTTTGCAGTCGAGTCCAAAAATGTTGTCTGTTCTCTCGCACATCAGGAGCTTACCTCCATACTACACGCTAGCGAATACAATCTGGGGGTCATCAGCTACGATAAACGGATGGTAAGTGTGATTTCATTAGCAAAACTGCTCGGAATGGAGAAAAAATACGACAAAGAGATCGACACGATCATCCTCGTTAAAGCGGTCATCGAAAAACAGGTGGTTTATCTCGGATTCGTCGTCGATGCGATCTACAGCAGTCCGGAAATTCCGATCCGCTCCATCAGTCACTACAGTAATGTATTGAAAAATGAGAACTCTTTGACAAAAGCGGTAATTATCCCTGATAATGCCAAAGATTTCGGAAACGAGATGATCTCAATCCTCGATATCCCAAAAATCTACGCCCAGCTGATTCAGCCCTACTCCCGTCCGCTTCACAAAGTGATGGCGTAAATATTAGTGTGCAGGAGACTCGCTGTAACTGAGCTTCAATCCCTCTTCACTCATAACAAATCCGTGAATGGCGATTTTCCCCTCATGGACGAGCCTGTGGTGCTTTGAGCAAAGGGGAATTAAATTATATCGATGATTCATACCATAGTGTCCTATAGAACCGCCATCATCGGCGTTTGCCTGCGGGACGATGTGGTGTACTTCATCGACCGCTTCATCACACAGTGCACATTTGGTCAAAAAGAGCTTGTTGTTATAACGGCTCTTTTTCTCCCGCTTCAACATCGACGCTTCATGGGTTTTGTCGGTGATTCGTCCTCGAATCTCGTATGCCTTTTTCAAAAAGGTCTCATCCATGTGGAG